>NZ_JBEPMD010000006.1:0-255276 GCF_040545555.1 Curtobacterium oceanosedimentum | reverse complement strand
ACCGCCGCGCGCCGCGGGTACCCCCCCCGCCGGGGGGGGACCGGGCTTACCTGTACTTGCCCCGCGCCTTTCCGGGAACGGGCCCCCCCGGCGGGGGGGGGGGCGGGGGCCCCGCGGCCCCCGCGCCTCCCGTTGCGTCGTGTGGTCGCCTCAGCGACGCAGCGTCGCCCTGGCGAGCCGGTTCCCGATGAACTGCCCGAGCTGGACGATCACCACGATCGCCGCCACCGACACGTAGACGATCCACCAGTCGTACCGCTGCGAGCCGTACACGATCGCGTACTCGCCCAGGCCGCCGCCACCGATCAGGGCCCCCTGCGCCGTCATGTCGACGATGCCCACGAAGATGAACGTGTAGCCGAGGATGAGCGGTCCGACGCCCTCGGGTATGAGCACCGTCAGCAGGATCGACACCGGGTGCGCGCCGGATGCCCGTGCAGCCTCGACCACCCCGGGGTCGACCGCGAGCAGGTTCTGCTCGACGATCCGGGACACCGCGAAGGACGCCGCGAGGGAGATCGCGAACGTCACCGCGGGGACGCCGATGGTGGTCTGCACGGCGACGCGGGACAGCGGAGCGATCGCGGCCAGGAAGATCACGAACGGGATCGGGCGCACGATGTTCACGAGCACGTTGACGATCGTGTAGACCGCCCGGTTGCCGAGCAGGTTGCCCGGACGGGTCGCGTACAGGACCAGTCCGAGCGCCAGGCCGATCACACCGGCGAACACCAGGGAGACCAGCGTCATCACGAGGGTGTCGCGGATCGCCGCGAAGAAGATGTCCGACGTGTCGATCACGCTCTGGAAGCCGTTGCCGTTCACGCTGCTGCCTCCTCGTCGACGGTGATCCGTCCGTCGCGCAGGGCACCGAGCGCGCGGTCGACGGCCGCGGGGTCGTCCGCGGTGAGCTCGTAGGTGAGCGAGCCGATGCGGCGTTCGCGGATCTCGCCGACCCCGCCGAACACGAGCTCGGCAGCGACCCCCGCGGAGCGGAACGCGGCGTCGATCCGGTTCTGCAGTCCGACCTCGTCGGTGATCTGCACCGTGACCAGCCGGCCGCGGTGGTGCTGGCGCAGCCGGGCGAGCTGCTCGCCGGACGGGCGGTCGTGCAGGGCGGTGCGCACGAAGCGCTGCGCCGCCTGCGTCTGCGGCGAGGCGAACACGTCGTAGACGTCACCGACCTCGACCACGCGACCGCTCTCCATGACGGCGACGCGATCGGCGATCTGCCGGACGGCGTCCATCTCGTGCGTGATGACGACGATGGTGACGCCGAGCTCGCGGTTCACGCGGCGGAGGAGCGCGAGGACCTCGGAGGTGGTGTCCGGGTCGAGGGCGCTCGTGGCCTCGTCGGCGAGCAGCAGCTCGGGGTTCGAGGCGAGCGCACGGGCGATGCCGACGCGCTGCTTCTGCCCGCCGGACAGCTGCTCGGGGAAGGCGTGGGCGCGCTCGAGCAGCCCGACGAAGTCGAGGAGCTCGGCCACGCGGCGGTCGCGCTCGGCCTTCGCGACGCCCGCGACCTTGAGCGGGTACGCGACGTTCCCGGCGATGGTGCGGGAGCGGAACAGGTTGAACTGCTGGAAGATCATCCCGATGTTCCGACGCGCCAGGCGCCGTTCCTTCTCCGGGATCGCGGTGAGTTCCCGGCCGCCGACGGTGACGCTGCCCGACGAGGGCAGCTCGAGGGCGTTGACGAGGCGGACCAGGGTGGACTTGCCGGCACCGGAGTACCCGATGACGCCGAGGACCTCTCCCTGGTGCACGTCCAGGGAGACGTCCTCGACGGCCACCACGGTCTCGCCGGTGTCGGCGCGGCGGTAGTGCTTCGAGACGCCGCGGAGTTCGACGAGGGCGGGCACTACTGCTTGGCCGCCTTCGCGTCCTGCTCGACCTTCGCGAGCTCGTCCTGGAGCTTCGTGGCGCTCTCGTCGCGGGAGACGGCCTCGGGCAGGTCCTTCTTGAAGGCCTGCTGCACGGCGTCGTCCTGGAACAGCTTCGCCAGGTCGAGGTACGTCGTGTTGTCCTTGTCGGCGTCGCGGACCGCGAAGACGTTCACGTAGGGAGCGGCACTCGCACTGGCCGGGTCGTCCTGGAAGACGATGTCGCTGGTGGGGAGCTTCGCGGCGGTGGCGAAGTTGTTGTTCACGACGGCGGCGGCGACGGAGCCCTGCTGCAGCGCGTTCGCGGTCTGCGAGGCGTCGAGCGGCTGGACGTCGACCTTGGACGACTCGATGTCGGTCGTGGTCGAGAAGGCGGACCCGCCGTCCTTGAGTTCGAGCAGCTTCGCCGACTGCAGGATGAGGAGCGCACGCGCCTGGTTGATCGAGTCGTTCGGGATCGCGACCTTCGCACCCTCGGGCAGCTCGCTCGGCTTCGAGTACTCCGTGGCGTACAGCGGCAGCGGGTACACGGCGGTGGAGCCGATCGGCTGCAGGTCGTCGTTCGAGGTGACGTTGTAGTCCGCCAGGTACTGGATGTGCTGGAACTGGTTGATGTCCAGCTGGCCGTCCTTGAGCGCGGGGTTCGGCAGCGAGTAGTCGGAGAAGTTGGTGAGCTTGACCGTGACACCGAGCTCGTCCTTCGCGAGCTTCGTGTAGGTGCTCCAGTACCCGAGCGACTTGTCGGCGACACCGATCGTCACGGTCTTGCCGGCGCCGTCACCGGAGGTAGCGCCGTCGGACCCGCCGGAGCGGACGGCCGCCACGACGACGGCGACGACGATCGCGACCACGACGACCACGGCGGCGATGATCCAGCCGACGGGACGCCTGCCCTTCGGCTTCTCGGGCAGGACGGGTGCTGCGGACATGGGTGCTCCTCGTGGGGGACGTGCCCGGACGGGTGGCGCGGGGCCGGGCGTGGCGGGCCCGGACGTCGGCGTGCACGGGCGGTGCGGTGGGGTGCCGCGGGATGCGCGGCCAGGTTCCGAGTGTGGCTGCCCGCGGCGCGACACGCACGATGCGTTCCGCCGTGTTACATCTCCGCCGTCGTCCACAGGCGCCGCGGGGCGAGCGCAGGACCCTGCGCGAGTTGGTTGACTCGGAGCGTGCGCAGCATCGAACTCGTCCTCGACCCCGACTCCGACGCCGCCGTGCGCGCCGCGTGGGACGCCCTGACGGCAGCCGACCTGCCGAGCCTCGGCCGGTCGGGGACGAACAACCCGCACGTCACGCTCGCCGCGGGCGACGCGCTGCCGGTCCCGCAGGGCTTCGACGCACCCGTGCCGACGACGCTCCGGCTCGGCGGTCTCCTGCTGTTCCCCGCGGGTGCCGGGCGGTCCGTGCTCGTCCGGGCCGTCGTCGTCGACCCGGTGCTGTCGGCCTTCCACACCGCGGTCCACCGGGTCGCAGCGGACGCCGTGGAGACCTCGCTGCCCGGTGCGTGGTCGCCCCACGTCTCCTTCGCCCGTCGGGTGCGCGACGAGGACCTGCCCACCGCCGTGGCGACGCTCCGGGCGACCCCGCTGCCCGAGACCCTGACGGTCGGCGGTGTCCGCCACTGGGACGGCGTGACGAAGACGGTGACGCCCGTCGGGTGATCGGTGGTCGCGTGGTCCGCGGAGCGGGTGGACCCGCCGGGAGGCGCGGCTCAGGTCCGCAGGACCCGCTCGCCGAACGCGGACGCGAACCGCCGCTCCGGGTCGGCCGCCGCCACCAGCCGCCGGAAGTCGGCCAGGCGCGGCCAGAGCGCCTCGACCGCGTCGGCGTCGAGCGAGCTCGTCTTGCCCCAGTGCGGTCGCCCGTCGAAGGGCGAGAGGCGTGCCTCGAGGTCCGGCAGCAACGCCGCGACGGCCTCCGGGTGCTTCCGCCAGGTGAAGGCGATGCAGAGCACGTCCTCGCCCTGGGTGGGGCTGAGCCAGAACGGGTCGGCGGCCATCGTCCGGAGCTCGCAGACGTGCAGGTGCGGCTGGATGCGGTCGGCGAGCCCGTGGAGGGCGTCGAGTGCGGCGGCCGCGTGCCGCAGCGGGACGAAGTGCTCGCTCTGCACCTCGGACCCGACGCTCGGCACCGCGTCGATCGGGAAGTGCGGGAGCCGGTCCCACCACGGTCCCACCGTGCCGTCGCGGGCCGTGACGTGGCCGTCCGCCGGACGTCCCGGCAGTCTGGGCGCGCCGAGCAGTGCCTCCGGGACGTCGACGTCGTCGGCCCCGACCGGCACGCGGGTCTTCAGCAGCACCTCGCTGATCGCGTCCCCGAACACGGTGTACGAGCACACCGAGTAGGCGGCGGCGTGCACGTCGGCCACGTGCGCGACGAACCGGTCCCAGGGGATCGGTCCGTAGGTGTCCTGCCGCATCCGGTAGGACGGTTCGACGTCGACCTCGACGCGTGTGACGATGCCGAGCAGCCCGAGGTGCAGCACGGCGCCGTCGAAGTCGTCGTCACCGCGTCGGACCGTCCGCACCGTCCCGTCCGCGCCGAGGAGCTCGAAGGACCGGACGGCGGTGCTGAGCGACCCGAGCGTCGTGCCGGAGCCGTGCGTGCCCGTGGCGATCGCGCCGCCCAGCGAGATGTGCGGCAACGAGCCGGTGTTGTGCAGGGCGACCCCGGCGGCGTCGAGCTCCGGCGCGACCACTCCGTACCGGGTGCCCGCACCCATCGAGGCCGTGCCGGCCGCGGTGTCCACGACCAGGTCGGTGGGGAGCCCGGTCAGGTCGAGCAGGACTCCGTGGGCGTCGGCGACGTCGTTGAACGAGTGTCGGGTGCCGAGCCCGTGCACCCGGGGTGACCGCGTGACGAGGTCGGCGGCTTCCTCGAGGGAGCGCGGCCGTTCCACCCGTTCGGCCGAGTAGGTGACCGTGCCGGACCAGTTGACCTCGCGCGCCGTCGACCGCATGCCGTCCACGATGCCACGCCGTCGTCGACGTGGCATCGCGGACCGCGGCCCGGTCCGGTGGTGTTCCGGGTCAGTGCATCGCAGGAGCGCCGGCGGGGGCGCCCTCGGGCGTGGCCGAGCGGCGGACGAACGCCGACGTCAGGATGCCGACGACCGAGATGACACCGCCGACCAGGAACGCGGTCCGCACGCCCGAGGCGGTCGCTGCGGCCACCCCGGCGGCGTCGGCGTCGGCGCCCGCCGTCGCGGCACCGATGGTCAGGAGTGTGACGAAGAGCGCCGTGCCCGCGGCACCCGCCAGCTGCTGCGCCGTGCCGAGCACCGCGCTGCCGTGCGAGTACAGCTTCGGCGGCAGGCCACCGAGCGCGGCGGTGAACAGCGGCGTGAAGGTCAGCGCGAGGCCGATGCTCAGCACGACGTGGGCACCGAGGACGAACCACACGCTCGTGTCGACGCCGACCGTGGAGAGCGCCCAGAGCACGGCACTGATGATGATCGACCCGGGGACGAGCAGCACACGCGGTCCGCGGCGGTCGTAGATGCGACCGACCACGGGGGAGAGCAGCCCCATCAGCAGACCACCCGGCAGCAGCAGGAGCCCGACGGTCAGGACCTCGAGCCCGAGCACGCGCTCGAGGTAGATCGGCAGCAGGATCAGCGTGCCGAACATCGCCATGAAGCTGATGCCCATCGCCACGATCGGGACGGTGAAGCCCTTCGTGCGGAAGGTGCGGAGGTCGAGCAGTGCGCTGTCGGTGCGCTGCAGGCGGGTCTGCCGGACGACGAAGAACGCCAGCGCCGCGAAGCCCACGACCAGGGCGAGGACGGGGACGAGCGGACCGGTCGAGCCGGCCTCGCCGAAGCTGGACAGTCCGAAGACGATCCCGCCGAACGCCACGGCGGACACCACGACCGACAGGACGTCGAGCGGCGCACGTCGGGGCGTGGTCACGTTGCGGACCTTGAGGACGCCGAGCACGAGCGCCGCGATCGCGATCGGCAGCACGAACCCGAACAGCCAACGCCACGAGAACGCGTTGAGGATCAGACCGGAGATCGTCGGGCCGACCGCGGGCGCGACCGAGATCACGATCGAGATGTTGCCCATGATCCGGCCGCGGTGGGCCGGCTCGACCAGGTTCAGGACGGTCGTCATGAGCAGCGGCATCATGATCGCGGTGCCGCTCGCCTGGACGATGCGGCCGACGAGCAGCACGGGGAAGCCGGGGGCGGCCAGGGCGACGAGCGTGCCGACCGAGAAGAGCGCCATCGCCGTGATGAACACCTGCCGGGTGCTGAAGCGCTGCAGCAGGAACCCGGTGATCGGGATCACGACGGCCATGGTCAGCAGGAAGCCGGTGGTGAGCCACTGCCCGGTCGCCGCGGAGATGTCGAGGTCCTCCATGAGCCGCGGCAGCGCCACGCCCATGATCGTCTCGTTGAGGATGACGACGAACGCCGAGACGAGCAGCAGCCCGATCACGAGCCTGGTCTCGCCGGCGGAGGGCTGCGAGACGCTCCCGGTGCGCGGGGCGGAATCGACGGCCTGGGTCATGCGGGGCTCCTGGGAGTGACGGGGGAGTGACGACGGAGTGACGGTGCGCACGGGGGTGACGGCGTGCACGACGGCACGGACTGCGCAGACGAGGCAACAGCCTGAACGGATCCGAGTATTCCGCTTCCGTGTGTCGTCCTCGTGAACACCCCGACCCCGCGCGTGGTCAGCGCAGGATCGCGAACCCGTCGCCGTCGCCGTGCGGCACGACGTCGCGCCGGGCGACCTCGGTCACGGTGGCCGTCGGCGGGCCGGTGTGCAGGAACGCCAGGAGCGCCTCGACCGACTCGGACGGCCCCTCGGCCTCGACCTCGACCGTCCCGTCGAACAGGTTCCTGGCGTAGCCGTCGAGCTCCAGCCCGTCTGCCTTGCGTGCGGTCCAGTACCGGAAGCCGACCCCCTGCACCGAGCCGGACACCACGGCGTGCACCCTCGTCACCGTCGTCATGCCGTCACTGTAGGCAGGCGTGGTCCCGGACACGTTACGGATCTGTTCCGGTCTCGTGAACGGTGATAGTGTCATCGCAACCCGAACACTAAGAGTCATGATGACACGAACAGGTCCCTCCAGCATCCGCGTCGCGGTCTCCACCGTGATCGTCGCCCTGCGCCCGCACCCGGACACCGGCACCCCGGCGTTGTGGATGCCGCTGGTGCGCCGCGTGACCGACCCCTTCGAGGGCTCGTGGGCGCTGCCGGGCGGTTGGGTCGGCCCGGACGAGGGGCTCGAGGACTCCGCCGCCGCTCGGCTGCGGGAGACGACGAACGTGCAGCCGCGCTACCTCGAGCAGCTCTACGCGTTCGGCGACGTCGACCGCTCGCCGAGCCGGGTCGTGTCGATCGTCTACTGGGCGCTCGTGCACCCGGACGAGGCCGAGTCCGTCCCCGACGACTGGAACGTCCGGTGGTTCCTGGCCGACGAGCACCCCGCGCTCGCGTTCGACCACGACCGCATCGTCGAGTACGCGCTGTGGCGCCTGCGCAACAAGATGTCGTACTCGCGCATCGCGCAGGCGTTCCTCGGCGACCGGTTCACCCTCGCCGAGCTCCGTGGCGTCTACGAGGCGGTGCTCGGCCGCACGCTCGACCCGGCGAACTTCCGCCGACAGGTCGCGCAGTCCGACGCCGTCATCGCGACGGACGAGACCACGAGCGGTGACCGGCACCGCCCGGCTCGGCTGTACCGCTCGAATCCCGACCTGGCCTACGCGGACAACGGCCCGCTGCAGCCCGCCCACCCCTGGCCGCACCACCCGCAGAACCGATAGGAACCACCGTGTCCATCGCCACCACGATCGAGCTCATCTCCAACGGCAAGGCCGACGGCAGCACCTGCACGCCCGACCTCGCGATGCCGACATGGGACTTCGACGCCCGCCCCGGCTACGGTCCGGGTTCGTCGATGTCCGACGTCATCCCGACATCGGCGCCGCGACAGGGACAGCTCCCGGACGAGTACAAGACCGCGAGTGACGACGAGCTGCACGCGCGCATCGTGCGGGCGAAGGCGACCCTGGGGGACCGCGTCGTCGTGCTCGGGCACTTCTACCAGCGCGACGAGGTCGTCCGGCACGCGGACTTCCTCGGCGACTCGTTCCAGCTCGCGAACGCCGCCCTGACCAAGCCCGACGCCGAGGCCATCGTGTTCTGCGGGGTGCACTTCATGGCGGAGACGGCGGACGTCCTCGCCCGCGACGACCAGCGCGTCATCCTGCCGAACCTCGCCGCCGGCTGCTCGATGGCGGACATGGCCGACATCGACAGCGTCGAGGCGGCCTGGGCCGAGCTCACCGCGGTCTACGGCACCGAGCCCGACGCCGACGGCCGCGTGCCGGTGATCCCCGTCACGTACATGAACTCCGCCGCCGACCTCAAGGCGTTCTGCGGCCGGAACGGCGGCATCGTCTGCACGTCGTCGAACGCGTCGACCGTGCTCGAGTGGGCGTTCGAGCGGGGGCAGCGCGTGCTGTTCTTCCCCGACCAGCACCTCGGCCGGAACACCGCGAAGGCCATGGGGATCAGCACTGACCGTATGCCGATGTGGAACCCCCGGAACGCGCTCGGCGGCAACGACGAGCAGACCCTGCTCGACGCGCAGGTGGTCCTCTGGCACGGTTTCTGCTCGGTGCACCGCCGGTTCACCGTCGAGCAGATCGAGCAGGCCCGGCGTGAGGACCCGAACGTGCAGGTCATCGTGCACCCCGAGTGCCCGATGGCGGTGGTCGACGCCGCGGACGCCGCCGGCAGCACCGACCTCATCCGCCGCACCGTCGCGGCCGCCACCGAACCGACGTCGTTCGCGATCGGCACCGAGATCAACATGGTGAACCGGCTCGCGGCCGAGTACCCGCAGCACCGGATCACCTGCCTCGACCCCGTCGTCTGCCCGTGCTCGACGATGTACCGGATCCACCCGGGCTACCTCGCCTGGGTGCTCGAGGCACTCGTCCGCGGCGAGGTCCTCAACGAGATCACGGTCCCCGCCGACGTCCAGGCCGACGCCAGGGTCGCGCTCGAGCGCATGCTCGCCGCGAAGCCCCGGGGCTGACGGACCGGCGGCCGAGGACACCGGAGAACGGGGACCGCACCGTGCACGTCGTCATCGTCGGGTCCGGCATCGCCGGGCTCACCACCGCGATCCGCGCCAGCGCCCGCCACGACGTCACCCTGGTGACGAAGGGCGCGCTCGCCGACGGTGCCACCGCCGCCGCGCAGGGCGGCGTCGCCGTCGCGCTCGGTGCCGACGACACCGTCGCGCTCCACGAGCACGACACGCACACCGCCGCCGTCGGGAGCGCCGACGCGCGTGCCGTCGCGCTGCTCTGTGCCGACGGGCCGGCCCGGGTACGCGACCTGCTCGCGCTCGGTGTGCCGTTCGACCGGACGACGGATCCCGACTCCCTCGACCGCCACGGCGACGACCTGGCCCGCGGGCGCGAGGCCGCCCACGGCCGCTGGCGGGTCGTGCACGCCGACGGCGACGCCACCGGTGCCGCGATCGAACGCAGCCTGGTCGCCGCCCTGCTCCGCCGGCACGTGACGGTGCTGGAGCGGACGTGCCTCACCGACCTGATCGTCCGGGACGGCGCGGTCGTCGGCGTCGACGTGCTCGACCTGCTCGGCGAGCCCCGACGCATCGATGCGGACACGGTCGTGCTCGCCTCCGGGGGCGCCGGCCACCTGTACCGCGAGACGACGAACCCGTTGGTCGCGACGGGGGACGGGGTCGCCGCCGCCTGGCGCGCCGGTGCCGTCCTCGCCGACCTGGAGTTCGTCCAGTTCCACCCGACCCGCCTGGCCGTCCCCGACGGCGGACTCCTGTCCGAGGCGGTCCGCGGCGAGGGAGCCGTCCTCCGTGACGCGGCCGGCCGACGGTTCATGACCGCCGTCCACCCGGACGCCGAACTCGCGCCGCGCGACGTCGTCGCCCGCGGCATCGCGGCTGCCGTCCGCGACCAGGGCGGCACCCCCGTGCTCCTGGACGCCACGGGGCTCGGAGCGGACCGGCTCGTCACGCGTTTCCCCGGCCTCACCCGCGCCACCCGTGCGGCCGGCTTCGACTGGACCCGCGAGGGCGTCCCCGTCGCCCCGGCCGCGCACTACGCGATGGGCGGGATCGCGACCGACAGCGAGGGCCGCACCAGCCTCCCCGGACTCCTCGCCGTCGGCGAGGCCGCCTGCACCGGCGTCCACGGGGCCAACCGGCTCGCGTCCAACTCGCTGCTCGAGGGACTCGTGTTCGGCGTGCGCACGGCCGACGCCGTCGGCGCGCCGCGACCCGCCCGGTTGCGCCTGCGCGGCGACGCGGGCCTGCCGGTGCACACCGTGCCCGACGACCGGGTGGGCGTGGTGGCGGACCCGCACCGTGCCTCCCGGCCGGACGGGACTGCACCGGACGGGCCGCAACCGTCGGGATCGGACCCGACGGCATCGGAGCCGTCGGGACCGGACCCGACCCGGCACCGGACGGACCACGGGCGACTGCCTGGAGGCCCGCCCCGCCCCGACCGTGCCACCCACCTCCGGCAGGCGGTGCAGACCGAGATGACGGAGCGGGTCGGGCTGCTCCGTGACGCGGACGGACTGGCGGCCGCGCGTCGCGCGCTCGCCGCGCTCCGGCCGCCGGTGGCGCGCTCCGTGCGGGACCACGAGGACCGCGCCCTGCTCGACCTCGCGCGGATCACGGCGCTCGCCGCCGAGGCCCGCACCGAGTCCCGCGGCGCGCACGCCCGGACCGACCACCCGGACACCGACCCCGCCGCGCCGGTGTCGGTCGGGTGGTCCCGGGCCGTCGACGCCGGACACCCACCGGTCGTCCACGCCGCACCGACCGTCCACGCCGCCGTGTCCGACCGTTCCGCCCACGCCCAGCAGGGAGTCCCCGCATGACCGCCACCGTCCCCGCCACCGACACCGACGACGTGTCCGGCGTCCGTCCCGCCGGACCGTCCGACCCCGGGGCCGTCCCGCCGCACGCCCTGCGCCGGGTGATCGAGACCGCGCTCGAGGAGGACGCTCCGTGGGGAGACGTCACCAGCGAGACGCTCATCCCCGTCGAGGCCCGCGCGACCGCGACCCTGACCGCCCGTGAGCCCGGCGTGCTGTCCGGCGGCGAGGTCTTCGCCGCCGTGATGCACGCCGTCGACCCCGCCGTGCGGACCGAGCTGCACCTGTCCGACGGCCGGACGTTCGCGGCCGGGCAGGTCCTGGCGACGGTGGAGGGGCCCGCCCGCTCGGTCCTGCGCGCCGAACGGGTCGGGCTCAACCTGGTGCAGCGCATGTCCGGCATCGCGACCGTCACCGCGCGGTACGTCGCGGCGGTCGCGGGGACCGCTACGCGGGTCACCGACACCCGCAAGACGACGCCGGGCCTCCGCGCCCTCGAGCGCTACGCCGTGCGCTGTGGTGGTGGGCACAACCACCGGAACTCGCTGTCCGACGCCGTCCTCGCCAAGGACAACCACCTGGCCGTGCTGCTCGCCGGCGGCACCTCGATCGGCGACGCCGTCCGCGATGCCCGCGGTCGGCTCGGGCACACCGTCCACCTCGAGGTCGAGGTGGACCGGCTCGACCAGGTCGAACCCGTCGTGTCCGCCGGGGTCGACACGATCATGCTCGACAACTTCACGCCGGAGCAGCTCGTCGAGGGGGTGCGCCTGGTCGCCGGCCGGGCGCTCGTCGAGGCCTCCGGCGGGGTGTCGCTCGAGACCGTGGGCGCGATCGCGCGGACCGGGGTCGACGTCGTCTCGGTCGGGGCGCTCACCCACTCGGCCCGGGCGCTCGACCTCGGGCTCGACGTCGACGTCACCGCTGCGCTCGCCGGTGACGGCGCCCGGGTGACCGGCGGCTGACACGGTGTTCTACCTCGACCGCGCCGCGACCACGCCGGTCCGCCGCGAGGTGCTCGAGGCGATGTGGCCGTACCTGACGGGCGTCTTCGGCAACCCGTCCTCCACGCACGGGGTGGGTGACGCGGCCGCACGGGGGCTCGCCGACGCCCGCGCGACCATCGCCCGGTTCCTCGGGTGCCGTCCCGGTGAAGTCGTCCTGACCACCGGCGGCACCGAGGGTGCGAACACCGCCGTGAAGGGGATCGCGCTCGCCTCGCCCCGCGGGCGGCACGTCGTCACGAGTGCGATCGAGCACGAGGCGGTGCTCGAGAGCTGCCGGTACCTGGAGCGGCACCACGGCTTCACGGTGACGCTCGTGCCGGTCGAGCACGACGGTACGGTCACCCCCGAGGCGCTCGCGCGGGCCGTCCGTCCGGACACCACGCTCGTCTCGGTGGCGCACGCCGACAACGAGATCGGCACCGTGCAGGACCTGCCGGCGCTCGCGGCGGTCGCGCACGGCGTCGGCGCCCGGTTCCACACCGACGCCGTGCAGAGCGCGCCGTGGCTGCCCCTCGGCCTCGACCTGCTCGGCGTCGACGCGATCTCGTTCTCCGGGCACAAGCTCGGCGCACCGAAGGGCACCGGTGCCCTGGCCGTCAGGGGCGGGGTACGGCTCGAGCCGCTGCTGCACGGCGGGGGACAGGAGCGGGGGCGGCGGTCCGGCACCGAGGACGTCGCGGGCGCCGTCGCCCTCGCCACCGCGGTGTCGCTCGTCGAGGCCTCCCGGGAGGTCGCCGCTGCCCGCGCGACCACGACCAGGGACGCCGTCGTCGAGGGGGTGCTGGCATCGGTGCCCGGTGCCGTGCTGACCGGAGCCGCATCGACGGGGACCCGGTCGCGTCGGCTGCCGGGACACGCGTCGTTCTGCTTCCCGGGGGTGCCCGGCGGTCCGGCGGCGGTCAACGGCGAGACCGTGCTGCTCGAGCTCGAGGCGCGCGACGTCGTGTCCTCGTCGGGCAGTGCCTGTGCCGCGGGGAGCACCGAGGCCTCCCACGTCCTCACCGCGCTCGGACTCCCGGAGGACACCGCACGCACGGCGCTCCGGCTCACGTTCGACGCCGGGCTGACCGACGCGGACGTCCCCGCGGTGGTGGAGGCGGTCGCCGCGTCGGTCGCCGCCGTCCGCGATCTCGGGAGGGCGTACTAGACGTTCTACTCCATAGTTGGGGTGGTGTCCCCCCTTCTGCGGACAGTGATCGTCCGACACGATGGGGTCATGGCGAATGCGATCACGACCCGGCACCGACAGGAGGCCCCCTTCCGTGCGGTGCAGCTCCTGCCGGCTCCGGCGACCGTGGTGGCCCTCGCCCTCGCCGCGCAGCACGACCTCGGCACCGCCCCGCTCGGCGCCATCGCGACCGTGGGGGCACTCGCCACCGTCGTGAGTGCCCTGCTCCCGACGGTCGGCACCGCGGCACTCCGTCGAGCCATGCCCGCACCCAGCGAGACGGACCGGTACCGGGGGGACACCGAACGACCCTGATCCCGAACAGCACCGAGGAACCACCCGAGGCCAGCACCGCGGCCCCGTCCCCCCGCCGGGGCCCGCGGTGCTCCTGACCGGACGCAGGTCCCCTGACCGCGTCCGGCGCCGGACACGACATCCCCTGTCGTCGTGTCCGAGCGGCCACCGCGCCCGTCGTGGACGTGGCGCCGGACCCTGACCGGCGCCAGCCCCCCTGTCAGTCCACGGCGGGCCGCGGTGGCGTCGCGCTCCTCGGGTCAGTGCGTCGGCGCGGGCGGCTCCGGGACACCCGGCCAGACGTAGTCCAGGTCGGCGGGCACGTCGGGGAACAGCGGTCGGTAGTGCTCCGGTGCCTTCTGCACGAGCTTCGACCGGTGCGACTCGTGCACCGCCGGGTCGGTGTTCCACGCGGGGACGGCGAACTCGCCGCGCTCGTACGCCACCAGGTCCTCGGGCACCAGGCCGAGGTCGGCGAGCGTCTTCTCCAGGCAGGTGTCCGCGTGCCCTCGCTCGAGCCACACCCGGCACGTCGCGTCCTGGTACGCCATGAGCGCCGGACGGTACCCCCGCCACATCGCGACGACGGGGTGGTGCTGCCAGCCGTAGTCCGGCAGGGTCAGTGCCCGCATCACCTGCAGGGTCTCGACGCGCTGCTTGCCGAGCCGCTTGTCGTCGAGCACCTCGGCCGAGGCACGGAAGTCGGCGTACGGCAGGAACGTCTGCATCACCCGGACGGTACCCGCGGGCGCTGGACCGCGACACAAGTCGTCACACCCGGGCAGGCCCTCCGACGACGTGTGAGCATCGACCGCATGGACGGAGCACTCGTCGTCGGCGTCAGCGGCAGCCCATCGGACCCCTCGCGCACCTCGACCCTGGTCGCGGCGACGGTGGCGCGCCTGGCGGAGGACCTGCCCGACGCCCGGACCGCACAGGTCGAGATCGGGCCCCTGCTCGCGGACCTCGGCGCCGCACCCTCGCGTGAGGCGATGTCGGCCGGGACGCGCCGGGCACTCGAGACCGTCGAGGCCGCGGACGTGCTCGTCGTCGGCAGCCCGGCGTTCCGCGCGGCGTACTCCGGTGCCTTCAAGCTCTTCTTCGACTGGGTCGGGCAGTACGACCTGGTCGACACCCCCGTGCTCCTCACCGCCACGGGCGGCAGCGACCGGCACGCGCTCCTCGTCGAGCACCAGATGCGGCCGCTGTTCGGCTTCTTCCAGTCGACGACCCTGCCCCTCGGCGTGTTCGGCAACGAACGGGACTTCACCAAGCGCGAGGGCGGCTACGACATCGCGAGCGTGGACCTCGAGCTGCGCATCGACCAGGCCGTCCGGCGAGCGCTGCCGATCGTCCGCGGCGGGTTCGCCGCCGTCGGTGCCGACGACGTCCGGCGTCCCGCCGACTTCTAGCCGCCGCACGCCCGCCGCCCCCCGGTCGTACGACGTGCCGCCGAACGGGCACGACACGCCGCACGTCGTCCACCGAGTGGGCGACGTACGTCACCATCGGCCGCGGCCGTGACGTATGTCGCCCGCTCGGAGTGCCACCGAACGACCGGAAGGAACCGGACGGGACGGGGACGGGGCGGACGGGAGGCGCGGGGCGGGCGGGTGCCGCGCCTCCGGGCCGTCAGTCGGTCGGGTCGGCCACCAGGGACGCGACGTGGGCGACCGCCAGGCGGTAGCCGTCGGCGCCCGCGCCGGCGATGACCGCGGTCGCCGCGGTCGCGACGTGGTCGACGTGCCGGAACGGCTCGCGCTTCCACGTGTTCGACAGGTGCACCTCGACGACGGGGACGCTCAGCGCCTCGACCGCGTCGTGGAGTGCGACCGAGGTGTGCGCGTAGGCGGCGGGGTTGATGACCACCCCGACGAAGTCGTCGAGCGCCTCGTGCAGCCACTCGACGAGCTCGCCCTCGCGGTTGGTCTGCCGGAAGTCCGCCTCGAGCTCGTGGACCGCCGCCTCGGTGTGCACGATGGCCTCGAGCTCGGCGAGCGTCACCGTGCCGTACTGGGCCGGGTCGCGCCGTCCGAGGATGTCGAGGTTGGGCCCGTTCAGGACGAGGATCCGCCGCGGGCGTGTCGTGGTGTCGGTGGCCGGCTCGCTCATGGGGAGAGCCTACCGAGCGACGGGGCGGCGGCAACGGCAACGGATGCGTCGGCTATGTGAACGGTCACATCGCGGTGTAACGTTCCCGGTCGGGTCGGCGCAGTTGCCGACTGCAACACACTGATGTGGAGATCGCATGGTTCTCGCTGCGGCGACCAACGGGATCCGGCTCGAACTGGGCTGGGTCGACTACTTGATGATCATCGTGTACTTCGCGGTGGTCATCGGCATCGGGTTCACCGCCCGCAAGCAGGTGCGGACGAGCATGGACTTCTTCCTGTCCGGCCGCTCGATGCCGGCCTGGATCACCGGCCTGGCGTTCGTGTCCGCGAACCTCGGTGCGACCGAGATCCTCGGCATGGCGGCGAACGGCGCGCAGATCGGCATGGCGACGCTGCACTACTACCTCATCGGTGCCGTGCCCGCGATGGTGTTCCTCGGCCTCGTGATGATGCCCTTCTACTACGGGTCCAAGGTCCGGTCGGTGCCGGAGTTCATGCTCCGCCGCTTCGGCAAGGCGCCGCACCTGGTGAACTCGATCGCGTTCGCGGTGTCGAACGTGCTCATCGCCGGCATCAACCTCTACGCGATGGCGATCGTCATCGAGGCCATGCTCGGCTGGCCGGAGTGGCTCGCCATCCTGGTGTCCGCCGCGTTCGTGCTCGCGTACATCACCCTCGGTGGCCTCAGCAGCGCGATCTACAACGAGGTCATGCAGTTCTTCGTGATCATCGCCGGCCTCGTGCCGCTGACGATCGTCGGCCTGCACCGCGTCGGCGGCTGGGGTGGCCTGACCGAGGCGATCAAGCAGACCCAGGGCGTGCAGCACCTGCAGGCCTGGACGGGCACCGGCATCGGCGACGTGACGAACCCGATCGGGGCGAACTGGCTCGCCATCGTGCTCGGCCTCGGTTTCGTGCTCTCCTTCGGCTACTGGACGACGAACTTCACCGAGGTGCAGCGTGCGTTCTCGGCGAAGAACATGTCGGCCGCCCGCCGGACCCCGCTCATCGCGGCGATCCCGAAGCTCTTCATCCCGTTCATCGTCGTCGTGCCGGGTCTCATCGCCGCGGCCGTCGTGGGCAACCAGTTCGCGTCGGGGGAGCTGACCTACAACGACGCGATCCCGAAGCTCATCCAGATGTACCTGCCGACCGGTGTGCTCGGCATCGCGGTGACGGGTCTGCTCGCCTCGTTCATGGCGGGCATGGCGGCGAACGTGTCCTCGTTCAACACCGTCTTCACGTACGACATCTGGCAGCGCTACATCAAGCCGAACATGCCCGACCTGCACTACCTGAAGACCGGCCGCTGGGTCACGGTCGTCGGCGTGGTCGTCGGCATCGGCACGGCGTTCCTCGCCGCGCAGGCCGGCAACATCATGACCTACATGCAGACGCTGTTCTCGTTCTTCAACGCCCCGCTGTTCGGCGTCTTCATCCTCGGACTGCTCTGGAAGCGGATGACCACCCAGGGCGCGCTCTGGGGATACGTGCTCGGCATCGTCACGCCGACGATCACCTGGATCGCGTACCTGGTGAACCCGTCGCTCTTCTCGACCGCGACCGCCGAGACGATGTACGGCGCGATCATCTCGTTCGTCACGGTGCTCGTCGTGGGCGTGCTCGTCTCGCTCGCCACGAAGCCGAAGGACGTGTCGGAGCTCGGCGGCCTCGTGTACGGCGTCGGCAAGATCGACATGACCGCCGGGGCCGTCGCGACGGACACCGCCTGGTACCGCTCGCCCGCGCTGCTCGGCACCGTCGCGCTCGTGCTCTGCGTCGCCCTCTACCTGCCGTTCCTCTAGGCCCGGACCCGAAGGAGTACTCCCATGCGTGAGGACACCACGAAGCTCACCGAGGAGCAGGCGGCCCTCGTCCGCTCCACCCGCCGACTCGACCTGCGCCGCATCCTCGGCGGCCTGTTCGTGCTCTACGGCGTGATCACCACCATCGTCGGGATCGTCCACTGGGACACCGACCCCGAGAAGACCGGCGGCATCCACATCAACCTGTGGGTCGGGCTGTCGCTGCTCGTCGGCGGGCTGCTCTTCTTCCTGTGGGACCGGCTGAACCCGGTGCCGGCGGAGGACATCGTCGGCCAGGCCGAGGCCGAGGCCGACCAGCGCGCTGCGGGCGAGGGGCGCGAGCGGGTCTGAGCTCGCCCCTGCGGGAGCGGGCACACTTGGTGAAAACGGGCGTACCTGGTCGGTCGATCCGACCTGGTACGCCCGTTCTCGCTTCCCACTTCGAGCGTTCTGGGGGACACCGGGCGACCCGGAGGCCCATGGGGCTTGACGGTGCCGTTCGACATCCCTAACATTGACATGTCGGTCGGGTGCTGCTCGGCCGGAAGTGAGCCCCGGAGTTTCCTGCAGCCAGCGCGGGACCGGGGTTTTGCGCTGTCCTGGGCTAGTGAACGACCACGAGGACGTCGTCGGAGCGGGTCGGCAGCAACCCGCGAGCATGCGCACCGCAGGCGATGTCCGCGAGTGCGAGGAGTGGCTCGTCGACGCCACGAACGTGTTCGTAGCGGACGCTCCTGCCGACGCCCCGGTCACGAAGGGACTCGAGCATCGAGACGTCGCCCGCATCGCGAGCACGACCGCGAGATTCGATCACGACAGACGGCACGTCGCGCTGCTCCAGCTCCCAGATCAACCGTTCGATGCAACGCCGCCTGCGCCGCTCTGCGCGTGCGGGCGCACCTCCGTACCGGACGACGACCACGGAGATCGCATGGGCCAGGAGTCCGATCCAGGTCAGGCGCTGACTCAGCAACGCTTCGTACCAGTGCAGCTTCCGCATCCGCTCGGGTGTCGTCATGCGTACTGCCGCGCGCAGTTCATCCGTTCGATCGTCCGCGACCAGTACCGCGGCCATGACGTACACGGTGTGGGCGAGCCCACCGCCCGGCTCTGACTCGTCGACGTACGCGGTGTGCATCCGGGCAACGTACTGCATATCACTCCGGGGGTGGGTGCGGTGACTTGCGCCGCGGGCGAGGTCGAGAGACGCTCTGTGCGAGCGAAGGGAACCACCGTGGAACAGATGGTGTTCATCAACCTGCCGGTCGCCGACCTCGACCGGGCAGTCGGCTTCTACGAGGCGCTCGGGTACACGGTGAACCCGGAGTTCACCGACGAGACCGCCGCATGCATCGTCGTCAGCAGCACCGTGTACGTGATGCTCCTCACCCACGCGAAGTTCGGTGAGTTCACGGACAAGACGATCGCCGACCCGAGCACGATCGAGGTCATCAACTCGCTGAGCGCAGCCTCGAAGGACGAGGTGCACCGCATCGTCGACGCCGCCGTCATGAGCGGCGGGAACGAGGACCGCCCCGAGACGGACCTCGGCTTCATGTACCAGCGCAGCTTCACCGACCCGGACGGCCACCGGTGGGAGTACGTCTGGATGGACCAGGCCGCGATGACGGGCGACGACGCCGACCGGTGACCCCTCGCCGTCGGTGCGTTCCGCCAGGATGGACGGGTGAGCGACGACTCGACGGCGACCCCCGACGACCCGACGGCGACCCCCGACGGCCTGGTGACGGGCGAGGACGGCCTCGCACGTCCGGTCTGGGCCGCGACCGACCCGATGCTCCGCGAGTACTACGACACCGAGTGGGGCATGCCGGTCCGCGACGAACGCGGGGTGTTCGAGCGGCTGTCGCTCGAGGCCTTCCAGTCCGGACTGTCCTGGCGCACGATCCTGGCCAAGCGCCCCGCGTTCCGAGCGGCCTTCGCGGACTTCGACCCGGACGTGGTCGCGACCTTCGGCGACGACGACGTCGAGCGTCTGATGGGGGACGCCGGCATCGTCCGGAACCGGGCGAAGATCCGCGCGACGATGACGAACGCGAACGCGACGATCGCCCTGCGCGCTGACGGCGGCCTCGCCGACCTGGTGTGGTCCTTCCGGCCGGACGCGACACCGACGCCGCGGACGATCGCCGAGGTCCCGACGACGAGCGAGGCGTCCGTGGCCCTGTCGAAGGCCCTGCGGAAGCGCGGGTTCGCGTTCGTTGGGCCCACGACGATGCACGCCCTGATGGAGGCACTCGGCATCGTCGACACGCACCTCCTCGGCAGTCACCGTCGCGGCACGTCCGGCGTCTGGGCCTGACGGAGACCGAGCCCGACGACGCGGCCGTGCCGGACGGTGTCTCGGGCCCGGGACGACCCTGCTCAGTCGAGCGGGAGCTGCATCTGCGTCGCCGTGACGCGGTAGCCGAGGGAGGCGTACAGGTCCTGCGCGCCGGTGTTGTAGCCGAAGACGTTCAGGCCGATGGTCGTGGCGCCGTGCTCGCGGGCGACACGCTGTCCGGCCTCGAGCGCCCGACGGGCGTGGCCGCGGCGGCGGTGCTGTTCCTCGACCTCGACGTCGAAGACCCACCACTCGGTGCTGCCCGGCGAGAACGGTCCGATCCAGAGGTAGCCCACGACGGTGTCCTCTGCGTCGACCAGGTCCCAGAGGAAGTGGTCGGCCAGGGGCGCCCCGTCCGGGAACCACTGGTCGAGCGACCGCTGCTTGTTCGCCTCGGCCTGCTCGCGGGTCTCGCCGGCCCGCATCCGCGACTCGACGTACTCTGCCATCGTGCGGTCCAGCCAGGCCGGGAGGCGCGTGGCCGGCATCGGGACGAGCCGCGTGTCCGTCACCGGTTGCCCTTGGACCCGCGCTTCGGCTTGCCGTTGCCGAGCCGCTGGGTGCCCGGTCGCCCCGACCCGCGCGGCTTGCGGGCGTTCTTGCCGCCCGCCTTGCCACCAGATCCCAGTTTCGCGGTGGCCTTGCCACCGCCGGAGCGGGCGCCGCTGCCGGAGCCGCGACCGGCTCCGGAGCCGTCCCGTGCGCCGCGCGAGCCGCCGTCGTCGACGTCCGTCGCGCCTCCCGAACGGTCCGCGGCGTTCCGCGAACTGTTGGCGGTGCGGCCACGGACCACGCCGATGAACTCCTCGGTCGTGTCGGACACGTCGGCATCGCGCCACACGAGTGCGATCCGGGTGCCCGCGGCGCCGTCGAGCGGCTTCGCCACCAGGTCCTTCCGGCTGGCCGCGCGGAAGAGTGACTGCGGGAGCACGACGACGCCGACGTTCGCCTCGACGAGGTCGAGGGCGGCGGACACGTCCTCCGGCACCGGGCCGGCGTCGACGACGTGCACGTCGGTCAGGTCGGCCTCGGTCACGACGTCGGAGGAGGCGAGGGGTGCGTCCTTCGGCATCGCGACGACGGCTGTCTCGGTCCACAGCGGGATGGCGTTGAGGTGTGCGCCGACGGGCATCCGTGCGAAGGCCATGTCCGCCTCGCCGGTGAGTGCCTCGTCGACCTCGGTCGGGCCGATCGGCAGCAGGCCGAGCTCGGCGTCCGGGAAGCGTTCCCGCCAGACCCGGACCCACTTCGCGGGGGAGACCCCCGGGACGAAGGCGATGGTGAGGGTCGCGGTCATGCAACCGAGTGTAGGGGCCGTACCCTGGTACGCATGGCGCAGGAACAGACGATGAAGCCCGAGACGGCTGCGAAGAAGCTCGGCATCCTGCTGGCGGCAGCCCCGGAGTCGTTCCGCGCGGAACCGGTCACCCGGACCGCCTTCGACGAGCTCCGCACGCAGCCGCCGGCGTGGCTCGAGGAACTCCGTCGCGACGGGCCGCACCCTCGTCCGGTCGTCGCGCAGAAGCTCGGCGTGTCGATCTCCGGTCTCGTGCGTGCCGGGGTCGAGGAGCCGCTGACCACCGCCGAGGTCAAGGCTCTGCTGCAGGAGATGCCCGAGTGGCTGGTGCGCGAGCGTGCGACGCAGGCCGAGGTGCACGCCGAGAACGCCCGCGTGAAGCAGGAGCGCGCCGACAAGGCCGCTGCCCGCGCCCAGGACTGACCGACCGGACCCACCCCGGACGCAGCTCGCCATGACCGCCGTGCACGAGACCGTCGCCGACGCGATGCTCGTCATGCCGCAGTTCGCGTCGGTGTGCTGCATCGTGGGGGACCGCTACCGGCCCCGTCCCGGCGTGATCGTCCCCGCCGCCGTGATGCTCGTGGCGATGGTGCTCCCCGTCGTGCAGGCCGGGCCGTCGTGGACGCTGCTCGCCGCCACCGCGCTGCTGCTGCTGGCGCCGCTGCCGGTGCTGCGGCGCCGGCGACCCGACGGACGCCGGGCGGAGCCGATGGACGTGCACCGGGCGCTGTCCTCGGTCGTCATGGCCGGCATGCTGCTGATGGGGCACGCCACCGGTCTCGCCGACGGGCACGCCGGCCACGGGATCGCGCTGTCCGCGGTGCTCGGCGCCGGGGTGATCGGCTACTGCGGGTTCAGCGGCTGGCTGCTCCGGTACGAGTGGGCGCGTGAGGACCGTCGTGCCGTCCGCAGCGGTGAGGTCTTCGCGATGACGGTGGCCGTGGTCGGGATGACCCTGGCGATGTAGCGCAGGCGCGGAGTGCCGCGACCCGGCGCCGGGGCCCTCCGGCGGTAACGTTCGGGGCGTGTCCGACCGAACCGTCCGTCGCCCCGATCCCGCGCCGCGCCTCGACGAGGTCGACGAGCGCATCCTCTGGACCCTCGCGGCCGATGCCCGGATCCCCAACAACCGGTTGGCCGCTGCGGTCGGGGTCGCGCCCTCCACCTGCCTCACGCGCGTGCGGGCACTCGAGGACGCCGGGATCATCCGCGGGTACCGGGCGGACGTCGACGTCGCCGGGCTCGGGTTCGCGATCGAGGCGATGGTGTCCGTCCGGGTGCACGCCGCGGCCCGGCACGAGCTCCGCGACTTCGCGAAGCGCCTGCTCCGGGTGCCCGTCGTGCAGGACGTCTCGTTCCTCGCCGGCGACAAGGACTTCCTGGTGCACATCGCGTGCACCTCGACCGAGCAGCTGCGGGACTTCGTCGCCGACGAGCTGAGCGGGGACCCGGCGGTGGCGACGACGCAGACGAACATCGTCTTCGAACGGCTCGTCGCGGACCGGGCGCACCAGGGACGGTCGTTCGACGAACTGCGGCGCTGGCGCGCCTGACCCGACCGACGACGCCCGCGCCCGGCCCGGATCGACCACGTCCCGCCCGTGTGGGACCCGGACCGCAGGACGACTAGCGGGTGCGCGTCATCGGGACGTGCGGGATGGCGTCCTCGAGGAAGTCGTCACCGGACCGCACGAACCCGAAGCGGCCGTACCACTGCTCGAGGTGCGCCTGGGCGTTGATCGCGATCGACGACGAGCGGGACTCCGCGATCGCCGCTTCCATGAGCTGCGCCCCGAGCCCCTGCGACCGGGCGTGCCGGGCGGTGGCGACGCGACCGATGCGCTCGGTGCCGTCGTCCTCGCGGAGCAGTCGGAGCGTGGCGTCGACCGAGCCCTGACCGGCCCAGAACTGCACCGTGCCCGGCTCGAGGTCGCGGCCGTCGATGTCCGGGTAGGCGCACTCCTGCTCGACGACGAAGACGTCCTGCCGGAGCCGGAGGATCTCGTGCAGCGTCACGATGTCGAGGTTGCGCGTCGGGGCGGAGAAGATCGAGACCACGTGCGGCCTTTCCTGAGAATTCCTTCCGAGACCGGTTCCGGTCCGGGATCGATCGGCGTACAGTGCCGGTCAACCACTCTACGTGCGCAGCCGAGATCAGGAGGTGAGCGCATGGACCAGCCGTTGCGCGACCCCTGGCGCGCGCTGCTCCGGACCGTCGTCGTCGGCGTCGGTGTCGCCGCTGCGCTCGTGCTGCTCTCGCTGCTCCTCGGTGCTCGTCCGGCCGCAGCGGCCGAGGGTGCTCCCCAGCAACGCGGGCTGGTCGGCGGGCTGGTCCAGGACGTCGGTGGGACGGTGCAGGGCGCCGCGGACGGTGTCGGCGCGGCCGTCGACCGTGCGGTCGCCCCCGTCCGCACGGCCGTCGCTCCGCCCGCTCCGGCTCCGGCTCCTGCGCCCGCTCCCGCGCGTCCGGTCCCGGCCGCGCCTCCGGTGCAGCACGCCGCGCCGGCCGCCCCCGCGGCACCGGCCGCCCAGCAGGCTCCGGCCCCGCAGCCGGCCCCGGCTCCTCAGCATGTTCCGGCCGCCCCGCAGACGACGCCGGTCTCGGTGCCCCTGCCGACCGGCACCGCCGCGGTCCCGGCCACGCCGACGACCGCCGGCGAGGCGAGCGTGGCGAGCAGTGCCTCCCGGCCGCTCACCGACACCCTCACCGGTGTCCTCCAGCCCGTCACCGAGACGGTGCAGTCGGTCACCGACGCCCGCCCCGTGGCGGGCGTCGTCGACGCCGTCGACGGCGTGATCGGTGCGCTCCCGGTGACCCGCGACCTGCTCGGCGGCGACACCGTCGGCAGCGTCACCGCACCGGTCACCGGCATCGTCGACGACGTGGTCGGCGGTGTCGGGTCGAGCGTCGGCGCGCTGCCCGGGACGGTCGAGCAGGTCCTCCCGCCGGTCGAGGACGCACTCCCGCCCCTCCTGCCGCTCCCCGTGACGCCGGCCCTGCCGCCCCTCCTGCCGGGAGGCGCGCTGCCCGTCCCGGACGTCGCGCCGGCCCCGGTGGGTGGCTCGGTCGGACTCCCCGGGGACACCCGGCCGAGCGCACCCGCTGCCGCCTCGTCCACCGCCGCCACGGCTGCTCCGGACGCCGCGAGCGCTGCGCTGGTCGCGACCGCCGCTGCTCCGGCACCGGCCGACGAGGTACGCGACCGCGGCATCGTCGCCGACCGCTCCACCGCCGCGACCGTCGTCGGTGCCGCCGCCCCGGTCGCGGCGACGGTCGGCGGCGCAGCACTCCGCGTCCCGGCGGACGGTGACGGCCACGACGGCCTCCCGTCCGGCCCGGGTGTCTCGGGCACCACCGGCGGTGCCTCCTCCGGGTCCGCGGGCGCTGCGCCCGTCGCACTCGACGGCACGTCCGGCGTCCGGTTCTCCCTCGCCGCGGGGTCGTGCGGCAACCTCGCCGACGACGTGGTCCCCGCGTCCGTCGTCGGCGACCACGACGTCGCTCCTGACTGAGATCGGTGCGCCTGTCCGGCACGGCAGGCAGGCACCACCCGGCCGCCATCGCGGTCGGACGACAGATCTCGATCAGCAGAGGAACGAACGACCATGAACAAGTACGTCTCGAGAGGGCTCTGGTTCACCCTCTTCGTCGGCGGCCTGACGCTCGGAGGGGCGTGCGCGGCGAACGCTGCCACGACCTCCGGTGACGACGGTCTCCTGTCCGGCACCCAGGTCGCACCGTCGATCAGTGCGCCGGTGTCCGTCTCCGGGAACGCCCTCGGGGTGCTCGGCGACGCCGTGTCCACCGCCGCACCGGCGCCGGCGGCTCCGGCCGCTTCCGCCCCGACGGCACCTGCACCGGCTCCGGCGCCTGCGCCGGTCACCTCGGGCTCGGACGGCATCGCCTCCGGGACCCAGGTCGCACCCGTCGTCACGGCGCCGGTCCAGGCGACCGGGAACGCGGTCGCCGTCGCGGGCGACGCCGCTGCGACCGCGCCGGCGCCGGCGCCGGCACCCGCTCCGGCACCCGCTCCGGCTGCTGCTCCGGCTGCGACGACGTCCGGCTCGGACGGTGTCGCGTCGGGCACCCAGGTCGTCGGTGACGTCACCGCTCCGGTGTCGGTCTCCGGCAACGCCGTCGGGGTCGTCGGGGATGCGGAAGCCGCTCCGGCGACCGCTCCGGCCCCGGCGACGAGCAGCCCGGCGGCAGCGGCCGCTGAGCCGGTGACGTCCGGGTCGGAGGGCATCGCCTCCGGGACGCAAGTCGCCCCGGTGGTGTCCGTCCCGGTGACCGTCAGCGGCAACGGCATCGGCGTGCTCGGTGACGGGTTCGCGACGGGCACGGCGCCGACCTCCGGCACGGGCTCGGGCTCGACCCCGACCGCGGGTGGCACCACGTCGGGTGACGACGCGGTGCTGGGTGGCACGCAGGTGTCGCCGGTCGTCGACCTGCCGATCACGATCGGCGGGAACGGCATCGGCATCGTCGGTGAGGGCACCAGCACCACGACGCCCGGCACCGGCACCGGCACCGCTCCGGGCACCGGCTCGGGTGCGACCCCGACCGCGGGTGGCACGACGTCGGGTGACGACGGCGTGGGTTCCGGGACGCAGGTCGCTCCGGTCGTGTCCGTCCCGGTCACGATCGGCGGGAACGGCATCGGCATCGTCGGTGAGGGCACCAGCACGACGACCCCGGGCACGGGCACGGGTTCGGGCACGACCCCGACCGCGGGTGGCACGACCTCCGGTGACGGCGGCCTGCTCGGTGGGACGCAGGTCGTCCCGGTGATCAGCGTGCCGATCACGATCGGTGGGAACGGCATCGGCATCGTCGGTGACGGCACCAGCACCACGACCCCGGGCACTGACCCGGGTACCGACCCCGGCACGGACCCGGGTACGGACCCGGGTACCGACCCCGGCACGGACCCGGGTACCGACCCCGGCACGGACCCGGGAACGAACCCGGGCACGGACCCCGGAACTGACCCGGGCACCGACCCCGGCACGACCGTGCCCGGCGGCACCACTCCCGGCACCTCCCTGCCGGGCGTGACCACCGTCCCGGTCGCGACCACGGACGTCACCGCGGCCGGCGCGGTCATGGCGACCGGTGCCTCCCGGCCGACCGTGTCGGCATCGGCGGGTACGGCGACCGCTCCTGCGGCGGCTGCGCAGCCCGAGCTCGCGTACACCGGGGCCGGCTCGCAGACGGTCCCCGCGGGCATCGCGTTCCTGCTCCTGCTCCTCGGAGCCGGCATGCTCCTGCTCCGCAAGCGCACCGCCTGACACCAGGGGATCGGAGGGGCGTCGTCCGCGGCGCCCCTCCGACCCGTGTCCACCGACCGGGTGCCACTGTGGAGCGACTGGAGCATCCCTGGGAGTGATCAGTGCCCAACCTGTGTGCAGTGGAAGCGCTTCCGAGGCTGTGCGGCAGCGGTGCGGGGCCACGATGAACCCGTGCTCCACGAACTCCTCCGCGTCCCGATCACCGGCAGCAGCCTGCTCGTCCCGGTGTACGTCATCGCAGCCCTCCTCGCCGGATGGGTGCTGATCGGTCCGCGGCGGGAGCGACACCGACTCCGCCGTGCAGCGGTGCGCATCGGGGGAGCCGCGGTCGGAGCCGCCGTGGGCCTCGCCGCGGTGTGGTGGACCGGCGACGTGCAGGACGACTTCGGCGTGCAGTTCACCCCCGTCACCCGGATGTGGATCGCCTTCGCGTTCGCCGGTGTGGTGCTGCTGCTCGTGGTGGCGGTCCAGGGCGGCTGGCTCGCGCGGGTCCTCGCCGTCGCCGCCGCCGGTGCACTCGTGCTGTCGGCGGGCCTCGGCGTCAACGTGGACTTCGGGTTCTACAAGAACATCGAGCAGGCCGTGGCCACCAACCCCTACCCGACACGGGACCTGCGGACGATGGCGGGTACCGGCTCGCACCTCGAGGTGGACGCGGCGGACTGGCACGCCCCGGCCGGCATGCCGTCGACGGGCGAGACGATCAGCGTGAAGATCCCCGGCACGGTGTCCCACTTCCGGGCACGGAAGGCGGTGGTCTGGCTCCCGCCGGCCGCACGGGTGGCCGACCCGCCACGGCTGCCCGTCATCGTCGCGCTCTCCGGGCAGCCCGGGCAGCCGGCCGACATGTTCCAGACCGGCGACCTCGGGAGCTTCCTCGGCCGCTACGCCGCCGCGCACCACGGCCTCGCACCGATCGTCGTCTCGCCGGACCAGCTGGCGGCGCCGAACCGCAACCCGATGTGCGTCGACTCCCGACGCCTCGGCCGGAGCGCGACCTACGTGATGACCGACACGGTGCACTGGATCGAGCACCACCTGCCGGTCGCCACCGGCCCCGGAGCCTGGGGCGTCCTCGGGTTCTCCCAGGGTGCGACCTGCACGATGCAGTTCTCCACCGAGCACCCCGACGTGTTCGGTTCCGCCCTGGCCATCTCGAGCGAGCTCGCTCCGGTGACGGGCAACGCGCACACGAGCACCGAGCTGGCCTTCGGCGGGTCGACGGCGGCGTACCGCGCCGCGGCACCGGTCGCGATCATGGCGGCACACGGGCAGTACCACGACCACCTCACCGTCTTCGGTTACGGTTCGATGGACGCCCCCTACCGGGCGTCGACCGAGACCCTGCACGCAGCAGCGGTCCGTGCGGGCATGCAGACGCAGGTCATCGTGTCGCCGGGATCGGCCCACGACTGGAACACCGTCCGGTACGTGCTCGCGCACGGACTGCCGGTCGTCCTGGCACACCTCGGTCTCCCGCAACAGGACGGTGCGCTGTGAGCAGGATCGGGTCAGGAGCGGCCGCCGTGTGGTCGCGTGTCGTGCGGTCGGTCCGGCGGTACCCGGTCACCGCCGTCGTCTTCGTTCTCGTGCTCCTCACCTCGGTCGCGGGTCTCGTCGTCCGCGTCGTCGGGCGCACCGGGACCCTCGACGCGGTGCCCTTCGGGCCCTTCCGGGTCTTCGCCGTCACCACCGGGGTGCTGGCACTCGTGCTCACCCTCGCCGGGATCGTCGTGCTCGTCGGGGCGTCGGAGCGACTCATGGGCGGCCGGAGGACGGCGCTCGCGTTCGTCGTGACGACCGTCGTCGGCACGGGCCTCGGCGCCCTGACCGCGCTCGTCGACCAGGACGGTCGCCAGGTCGGGAGCCTGCTGCTCGGACGCGCCACGAGCTTCGATCCCTGGACCGCGCTGGTCGGGACGATCGTCACCGCGAGCGCCTTCGCCGGTCCGCTCTGGCGCCGACGGATCCGCGTCAACGCCGTGGCCGTCGTCGCCGCCCTGCTGCTCTACGCCGGACACGCCTCCGACCTCTACGCCGCACTCGCGACCGCGGCGGGCTGGCTGCTCGGTGACCTGCTCCGTCGCGGCCCCGCCCGGCTCGGGTGGACCCGGAGCTCGCACCGCGAGACGCGCGTCCTGCTCGGCACCGTGGTCCTGGTGTCCGCGGTCGGACCGGTCATCGCGCTCGTCTCCCGCGCCCGGGTCGGGCTCCTCGCCCCGCTCGCGGCCGTCGTCGGCACCGGGCCGGTCACCCCGGTCCACGGCTGCCACGCGGACAGTGCGTCGGGCGAGTGCCTCCGGGGACTCCTGGCGTACCGGGCCACCGACCCGTGGACGCTCGTGCTCGCGGTCGCGCCGCTCCTCGTGCTCCTCGTCGCCGGACTCGGGCTGTTCCGGGGGAGCCGGTTCGCGGTCTGGCTCGCGGTGGTCGTCGACGTGGTGCTCGCCGTCGCGGCCGCGGTGACGTACGGGCTCCTGCCCGCCGGGGCCGCGAAGCTGCACGGCGCCGAGAACCGCTTCGTGGTCACCGTCTCCGTGATCGCGTCGGTCGTCGTCCCGCTCGCGACCGCACTCGTGCTCGTGCTGCTCCGCCGGTCCTTCACGGTCCTGCCGGCACGCCGACGCGTCGTGACCTTCGCCGTCGTCGTCCTCGGCGCGCTCGTCGTCGTGACGACCGTCGTGCTCGTCACCGCGGCCTCGACCCGCGAGACGGTCGCGGACCCGCTGCGGCTCGTCGTCGCGGCGCTCGGCCCGCTGTCACCCGTCGTGTTCTGGGACCGGCTGGCCACCCTCGACCCCGCACTGCGCTTCGTGCTCGGGGCCGCGGGACCGGTGCTCTGGCTGGTCGTCGCCGGCGCCGCCGTCCGGCCGACCGGCGCCGTGGAACCCGACGCGGACGCCGACGGGCTGCGCGAGAGCCGGCTCCGCGCCCGGACGCTGCTCGAGGCAGCCGGCGGTGACACCTTCGGGTGGATGACGACCTGGCAGGGCAACGCGTACTGGTTCAGCGACGACGGCCGCGCCGGCGTGGCCTTCCGCCGCAACGGTCGGGTCGCGGTGACGGTCGGTGGTCCGTTCGGGTGGCCGGACGCGCGCGACGCGGCGATGGTCGACTTCGCCCGGTGGTGCGACGACAACGGCTGGACGGCCGTGTTCTACGGGATCGGCGCCGAGGCTGCCGGCGCGCTCACCGCGCAGGGCTGGGAGACGCTGCCGGTCGCGGAGGACGCCGACCTCGACCCCCGCACCTGGACCACGAGCGGCAAGAAGAAGCAGGACGTCCGCACCGCCGTGAACAAGGCGGACCGCGAGGGCATCACCGCACTGTGGTCCTCGTGGCAGGACCTGCCACCGGCGACGGTGCGGCAGATCGAGGCGATCTCCGAGGAGTGGGTCTCCGAGCGGGAGCTGCCCGAGATGGGCTTCACGCTCGGCGGAGTCGACGAGATGCGGGACCCTGCCGTCCGGACGCTCGTCGCACTCGACCCCGAGGGCACCGTCCTCGCCGTCACGAGCTGGCTGCCGAGTCACCGCGCCGGCAGGGTCGTCGGGTGGACGCTCGACGTCATGCGCCGCACGGCCGCCGCGCCGAACGGCACGATGGAGTTCCTCGTCGCCAGCGCCGCTCAGCGCATGCGGGAGGACGGTGTCGAACGGCTCAGCCTGTCGGCGGCACCGCTCGCGCAGTCCGCCGAGGGTGCCCCCGCCGGCGAGGGCGTGCAGGACCTGCTCGACCTGGTCGGCGGCGTGCTCGAGCCGGTCTACGGCTTCCGCTCGCTGCTGCGCTTCAAGGCGAAGTTCGGGCCCGAGCTGCACCCGCTCGTGCTCGCCTACCCGGACCCGGTGGCGCTCCCGGCGATCGGGGTCGCGGTCGTGCGGGCCTACCTGCCGGACCTGTCGCTGCGGCAGGCGGTGGCGCTGGTGCGCGGCCGGAGCTGACGCCCGACATGGTCGAGACGCCAGCGTCCCACGTCGCAGCGCGGGGCGGACGGGAGGCTCGACGCGCCACCGCCACTCGCCTCCCGTCCGGCCTGTGGTCCGCACCGGGGCCGCACCTCCGTCACCGGGCGCAACGCCCCGGACGGACGTCCGGGGTGTGGGGTATCATTTCAGTCACGCAAGCGCTCCGGGGTCGGTGCAAGTCCGAACCGGTGGTGACAGTCCACGAGCTGACGCAGGGTGCGAACCCCGCCGATGTTGACCCGGCGGAACTCCGGGACCGACGGTGAGAGTCCGGACGGGAGGAAGCGCTGGCGGACAGGACGTGCCCTCGTACGCGGGGTGCCACGGCCCGTCCGTCCATGCCGACGACCGTCGAGCACCCCCGGAGTCCCGTTGAGAGGACACCAGTGTTCACCGGCATCATCGAGGAACTCGGCACCGTCACCGCCGTCGAGCAGCACGGCGACTCCGTCGCGCTCACCGTCCGCGGCCCGAAGGTCGTCGCCGACGCGCGGCACGGCGACTCCATCGCCACGAGCGGCGTGTGCCTGACCGTGGTCGAGCAGACCGACGAGACCTTCACCGCCTTCGTCATGAAGCAGACCCTCGACATGAGCGCGCACGGAGCGCTCGCCGTGGGGGACCGGCTCAACCTGGAGCGCGCAGCCTCGGTCGGCGACCGACTCGGCGGCCACATCGTGCAGGGGCACGTCGACGGCACCGCCACCGTGCTCGAGACCGCCGACGGTGACGGCTGGCGGCGTGTCCGGTTCTCGCTCGCCCCCGACCTCAGCCCGCTCGTCGTCGACAAGGGGTCCGTCGCGATCGACGGCGTCTCGCTCACGGTCAGTGCGGTCTCCGCTGAGGACACCCCGCCCTCCGACGCCTGGTTCGAGGTCAGTCTCATCCCGGAGACGCTCGAGGCCACCACGCTCGGCTCCCGTGTGCCCGGCGACCGGGTCAACATCGAGACCGACGTCCTCGCACGGCACGTCCGCCGGATGCTCCGCCTCGACGCAGCCACCGCGCCCGTCCTGGAGGCCCGGTGAGCGCCGTCGACGTCCCGCACGCCGAGCAGGCGGCCGGGCCGAGCCTGTCGAGCATCGACGACGCGGTCGCGGCGATCGCCGCGGGTCGCCCGGTGATCGTCGCCGACGACGAGCACCGCGAGAACGAGGGCGACGTGATCCTGGCCGCCGAGACGGCCAGCCCGGAGTGGGTCGCGTGGACGGTCGCGCACTCGTCCGGGTTCATCTGCGCCCCGGTCAGCGCCGAGATCGCCGACGCGCTCGACCTCCCACCGATGGTCGCCCACAACGAGGACGTCCGCGGGACCGCCTACACCGTGACCGTCGACGCCGCCGTCGGGATCACGACCGGTATCAGCGCACACGACCGGGCACGCACGCTGCGGGTGCTCGCCGACCCGACCTCGGTCCGTGACGACCTGCACCGCCCGGGACACGTCGTCCCGCTGCGGGCCCGACCCGGCGGCGTCCGTGAACGTGCCGGGCACACCGAAGCCGCGATCGAACTGGTCACCGCAGCCGGGCTCCGGCCCGCGGCGGCGATCTGCGAGATCGTCGGCGAGGACGGCGAGATGATGCGTCTGCCGGGTCTCGTCGAACTCGGGGCGCGCGAGGGCGTGCCCGTCATCACCATCGCCGCACTCGTCGAGTGGCTCGACGCGGCAGACCGGGCGGCGGCGGAGTCCGCACCCCAGGAGGGAACGACACGATGAGCGGAGCAGGAGCCGCCGAGCGCGACCACGTCGACGGATCGGGGGTCCGGGTGGCGATCGTGACCGGGCAGTGGCACGAGACGATCGCCGGGGGTCTCCTTGCCGGAGCCCAGCGCGAGGTGCAGCGCCTCGGTGCCACCGCGCAGGTTGTCCCCGTGCCGGGGAGCTTCGAGCTGCCGGTCGTCGCCAAGGCCGCGCTCGAGAGCGGGTTCGACGCGGTCGTCGCCCTCGGGGTGATCATCCGCGGGGGCACCCCGCACTTCGAGTACGTCTCGAGCGCTGCGACGAACGGCCTGACGACCGTCGCACTCGAGACCGGCAAGCCCGTCGGGTTCGGCGTGCTGACCCTGGACGACGAGCAGCAGGGCATCGACCGCGCCGGTCTGCCCGGCTCGAAGGAGGACAAGGGCGCCGAGGCCGCGCACGCCGCGATCGCCACCGCCGTGTCGATCCGGAGCCTGCGCCAGATGGCCTGACCCGCGACGAACCACGAATCCGACACCGAACCAGCCGAAGCGCGTGGTTCGATGTCGGATTCGTGGTTCGACACAGTTCGACGGAGACACCCCCACGGTGGCGCCCGCACGGACGACGACGGCCCCGCACCTCGTCGTGAGGTGCGGGGCCGTCGTGGTACGGCTGGTGTTACTTCTTGCCGAAGACGTGGATCGGCAGGAAGAACGAGAGGCTCATGAGGACGAGGCCGCCCATGAAGACGAACGCCTGGCCCGACTGCACCTGGAACGCGAACCCGAACAGGTACATCGACACCAGCAGCAGCAGGATCGAGAAGAAAGCGGCGATGACGCGGCCCACGGTGGTACCTCCGGTTCGAGCGGGTGGATCGTGACCAGTCTATCCCCAGGAAGGAGCAGACCGGTTCACGGACGGCCGGGAGACGCCGAGGTCAGGCAGCAGGCCGCGTCGCGATGAGCCGGTCGACGACCGCGAGCAGGGCGTCCATGTCGACGGTGCCGCGGTTCGGGCGGACGTCGGTCGCGATCGCGGCACCGAGGGACGCCTGGTGGTAGAGCCCGTCGCCGAGCAGCTTGACCGCCTGTGCCGTGGGGACGTCGCCGAGGGCGTCGACCAGGGTCTCCAGCCACGCGTTCTCGGTCTCGTCCAGGGTGCGACCGGCCTCCTCGTACCCGGCCTGCTGCAGCCGGCTGGCCGCGAGGAGGGCGAGGTCGAGCTCGCTGCCGACGTAGAGGCAGTTGCGCACGAAGTACCGCGCGGCACCGTCCTCGGCGTCGCGCATGCGGTCCACGTCGATGGCGGACAGGTCGGACAGCCGCTCGCAGAGTCCCTCGACCAGGGCGGCCTTCGACCCGAAGTGGTAGAGCAGTCCGCCCTTCGAGACACCGGCCCGCGCGGCGACGGCGTCGAGGGTCGCCGGACGCTCGCCCTCCTCGCACACGATGGCGACGAAGCTGTCCAGGACACGGTCTCGGGCACTTGCCATGCGGACGAGTCTAGGGAACCGTCCGGACCGTGACGACCGCGGTGTTCCGTGAACGTTCACGAACGGCTTGTCCGGCAGCATCCGCGCGGCTAGCGTCGCCGTGACCGTGAAGGTTCACGACACGAACAGGATCCGCATGTCAGCGCAGACCGCGACCCCCGCCAGCACGCCCGACGACCGCACCGGGACGGACGGCTCGACGACCTCGGCCCCGACCGCAGCGGGTTGGGCCGTCCTCGGCCCGGGCGGCATCGCCCGCCGCTTCCTCTCCCAGCTGCCCGCGAGCACCGGCACCCTCGTGGCCGCCGGGAGCTCGTCGACCGACCGAGCGCAGGCGTTCGCCGACGAGGCCGTCGACCACGGCTTCCCCGACGTCCGTGCAGGGGAGTACGACGCCGTGCTCGCCGACGCCGCCGTCGACGCGGTGTACGTGTCGACCGTGCACACCGGCCACGCCGACCTGGTGCTCCGCGCCCTCGACGCCGGCAAGGCCGTGCTCTGCGAGAAGCCCCTCGCGCCGAACCACGGCACCGCGATGGCCCTGGTCGACGCGGCACGCCAGGCCGGACTGCCGCTGGTCGAGGCGTACATGTACCGCTTCCACCCGCAGACCGCGGCCCTGCTCGACCTCGTGCGCGAGGGCGTCGTGGGTGACGTCGTGCACGTCGACGCGTCCTTCGCGTTCCGCAGCGGGGAGCGCAGCGGTCGGCTGTTCGACGTCGCCACCGCCGGCGGTGGGATCCTCGACGTCGGCGGGTACCCGGTGACCATGGCCGCCGCGGTCGTGCAGGCCGCCACGGGCGTCGCCGTCGCCGAGCCCGTCGAGCTCACCGCCACCGGCACCCTCGGGCCGACCGGCGTCGACGAGTGGACGGTCGCGCACCTGACGTACCGCGACGGCACCACCGCGAGCGTCCGTACCGGCGTCCGCGTGCAGGACGAGAACACCGTCACCGTGCACGGCACCCGCGGGCGCATCGTGCTGACCGACCCGTGGACGCTGTCGGCCGACCCGAGCATCACCGTGCACACCGTCGACGAGGACCCCCGCACGCTGTCCTTCGCCGGCGCGCAGCCCTACGCCCTCGAGGCCGACGCGACCACGGCGGCGCTGGCGTCGGGCGCGGTCGAGGCTGCGCAGATGACCCTCGACGAGACCCTCGCCACCGCCCGCACCCTCGACCGCTGGCGCGCCGCGATCGGCCTGCGCTACCCGTTCGAGGCCGAGACCGCCGACGTCCCGACGGTGAGCGGGCGACCCCTGCGCGTCCGCGACGACGCCCCGATGCGCTACGGCGAGGTCCCCGGCGTCGGCAAGCGCATGTCCCGCCTGGTGATGGGCGTCGACAACCAGCCCGACCTCGCCCACGCGAGCGCGATCTTCGACATGTTCGTCGAGCAGGGCGGCAACGTCTTCGACACCGGGTACATCTACGGCGGCGGGGTGCTCGAGGGGCGGCTCGGCCGGTGGATCCAGAACCGCGGCATCCGCGACGACGTGGTCGTCATCACGAAGGGTGCGCACACCCCGTACTGCGACCCGGAGTCGTTGACCCGGCAGCTGCTGGAGAGCCTGGAGCGCCAGGGCACCGACCACGCGGACATCTACATGATGCACCGCGACAACCCGGACGTCCCCGTCGGGGAGTTCATCGACGTCCTCGACGAGCACCGCCGTGCCGGCCGGATCCGCGTCTTCGGCGGATCGAACTGGACCCCGGCGCGCTTCGACGAGGCGAACGCCTACGCGACGGCGAACGGCAAGCACGGCTTCGAGGTCCTCAGCAACCACTTCGGCCTGGCCGAGGCGTACGACGTGCCGTGGGACGGCTGCGAGCACGCGACCGACCCGGCGTCGAAGCGCTGGCTCGAGGAGCGCCAGGTCCCGCTGCTGCCGTGGTCGTCGCAGGCCCGCGGGTTCTTCACGGGTCGCGCCGCACCGGACGACACGAGCGACGCCGAGCTGGTGCGTTGCTACTACTCGGACGACAACTTCGAGCGCCTCCGTCGCGCGCGGGAGCTCGGCGAGCAGTACGGCGTCCCGGCGACGGCGATCGCCCTGGCGTACGTGCTGCACCAGCCGTTCCCGACCTTCCCGCTCTTCGGACCGCGCACGATCGCCGAGGCACGGTCCTCGATGACGGGGCTGTCCGTGGAGCTCAGCCCGGAGCAGGTGGCGTGGCTGGACCTGCGCGCCTGAGCCGCACCGTCGGCCCGACCCCGGCCCGCGCCACGATCCACGACGTCGCGGCCGCGGCCGGGGTCTCCCGCCAGACGGTCACCCGGGCCGTGAACGGCCTGTACGGCATCAGCCCGGCGACGAAGGAGCGCGTGCTCGCGGCGGCCGCGGCGCTCGACTACCGTCCGTCGCGCTTCGGCCGGGGACTCGTCACGGGCGGGGACCGGCAGCTCGGGCTCGTCGTCGACGACCTGCGGAACCCCTACTCGCCGGAGCTCGCGGCCGCGGTGCTCCGGCTCGCCGCCGGGCGCGGGTGGGACGTCATGCTCGCCGACGCCGGACTCGCCGGCGACTCCGACCGTGCGGTCCGGGCGCTCGGGGTGCAGACGGACGTGGTGATCGGCTACCTCGGTGCCCGGGCAGCCGAGCTCGTCGAGCACCTGGGGTCCGTCCCGGTGGTGGAGCTCGATCCCGCGGGCGAGGTGCTCCGCGGGGCCGTCCGGATCGACCCGACCCAGGCCGTCGAGGACCTCGCCGACCACCTGGTGGACACGGGCGTCCGGCACCCGGTGATCGTCGACGCGTCGGACACCGGTCGACCGAGCGGTCGTGGTCGGCTCATGCTCGAGGCCCTCCGGCGGCGCGGGTACCTGCCCGAGATCGCGATCGCCGAGGCCCCGACCTCGGAGTTCGGCGCGGCGATGACGACGAGGGCACTCGAGCGGTTCCGTCGCGTCGACGCGGTGCTCGCCTTCAACGACCTCATGGCACTCGGGGTCCTGGGCGCCTGCCGACGCGCCGGGGCCGACGTGCCGGGGGACGTACGCGTGGTCGGTGTCGACGGCCTCGCGCTCGGCACGCTGGTCGCCCCGACCCTCACGACCCTCGCGGTGGACCTCGACGCCGTCGCGCGCGAGGCCCTCGACCTGGCCACCGGAATGCTCGCCGGCGACCTGCCGCGCTCCGGCCCGACCGTGCAGCGCACGGTGCGCCACCGGTTGCTGGTGCGCGAGTCCGCCTGAGCGGCCCCGGCCCGTCGGGGGGAGCGCAGCCGGACGGGAGGCCCGTCGCGACGCCGCCACGGGCCTCCCGTCCGGCCGTTGGTTGCACTTGCAACCACAACCGTCCAGACGGTACACTCACGGAGTCCTGACGGGGCGCGTGACCACTTCCGCGTCCCGTCTCGTCTGCCCCACCGAAAGTGTCCGCCGTCGACCTGGTCCGGCTCGTTCCCCAGGGAGTCACCGTGTCCGCTCTGCTCACCAGCCCCGTCGCCACCGCCGTCACCGGCAGCCGCGCCCGACGGTTCGCGGCACTCGCCGTGCTGATGCTCCCGGTGCTGCTCATCTCCGTCGACAACACCGTGCTGAGCTTCGCGCTGCCGACCATCGCGCGCGCCCTCGACCCGAGCGCGACGACCCAGCTCTGGATCGTCGACGCCTACCCGCTCGTGCTCGCCGGTCTGCTCGTCGTGATGGGCAGCATCGGCGACCGCATCGGGCGTCGGCGCATCCTCGTCGTCGGCGCGACCGGCTTCGCGCTGCTCTCCGTCGCCGCGGCCTTCGCGACCGAAGCCTGGATGCTCGTGGCCGCCCGCGCCGTGATGGGCGTCTTCGGGGCGATGCTCATGCCCGCCACGCTGTCGATCATCCGCAACGTCTTCGTCGACGCGGGGGAGCGGCGGATGGCGCTCGCCGTCTGGTCGACGATGTTCGCGGCCGGCAACGCGCTCGGCCCGCTCGTCGGCGGTGTGCTGCTCGCGCACTTCCACTGGGGTGCGGTGTTCCTCGTCGCGGTGCCGATCCTCGTCGTCATGCTCGTGGCCGTGCCGTTCACCGTGCCGGAGTCGCGCGACCCGCAGCCCGGCCCGGTGGACGTCCCGAGCATGCTCCTGTCGCTCGGCACCCTCGCCCCGACCGCCTGGGCGATCAAGTCGGTCGTGCACCCGGAGGAACGCGGCTTCGCGATCGCGGCCCTCGCGGTCGGCGTGCTCTGCGGCATCGCCTTCATCCGCCGGCAGCTCCGCTCCCGCACCCCGATGCTCGACCTCCGGCTCTTCCGGAGCACCGCGTTCACGGGCAGCGTGCTCATGAACATGGCGGCGATGTTCTCGCTCACCGGGTTCCTGTTCTTCATCGCGCAGCACCTGCAGCTGGTCGCCGGGCTCGACCCGTTCACGTCCGGCCTGGTGCTCGTGCCCGGATCGGTGCTCACCATCGTCGCCGGACTCGTCGTCGTGCCGATCGTCGCCCGGGTCGCCCCGCGGTGGGTCGTCGCCGTCTCCCTGACGTTCTCGGCCGCCGCGTACGCGATGGTCTCGGTCCTGGGGCACCACGCGTCGATCGTCGCGCTGGCGTTCGCGTTCGTGCTGCTCGGCATCGGCATCGGTGCCTCGGAGACCGTCACCAACGACCTCATCATCTCGACGGCGCCCGCGGACAAGGCCGGTGCGGCGTCGGCCGTGTCCGAGACCGCGTACGAGATCGGTGCCGTGCTCGGCACCGCCGTGCTCGGGACGATCCTGGCGACCGCGTACCGGACGCACGTGGTGGTGCCGGACGCCCTCGCCGGCTCGGCGCGGACGGCTGCGCAGGAGACCCTCGGCGGCGCGGTGTCGGCGGCGGCGGACCTCGGTGGCACCGCCGGGCAGGCACTGCTCGACAGCGCTCGTGCCGCGTTCGACTCCGGTGTGACGATCACCGGCGCGGTGGCGGCGGCGCTCATGCTCGTCGCGGCGGCCGCCTCGGTCGTGATGCTCAAGCGCGCCTGAGCCGGTCGTCCGGCGCGCCCGGGATCGGACGAACCTGGGAATCGCTGACCGGAACCCCGGTCGAGGTCCTACGTTGGGAGGTGGCCGCGCAGCCGCGGCCGGACCCACCCGGAGGAACACCACGACTGCCATGCCCGACGACACCCCGGCCACCATCGCCGACGCGTACAAGGCCGCCTTCCGCGGACACCCCGCCGGTGTCGCGGTCATCACCGCCGACGGGCCCGACGGTCCGACGGGCCTGACCGCCTCGAGCGTCGCGAGCGTCGCGGTCGACCCGCCCGTCCTCGTCTTCTCGCTCTCGACGAAGTCCGGCTCGGCCGGTGTCGTGCTCGGCGCCGACGTCTTCGTGGTGCACCTCGTCGACTCGCTCAGCGTCGGCCTCGCCAAGCGGTTCGCCGCGACCGGCAGCCCTGCCGCCGACGACCCGATGTGGGGCACGCTGCCGACCGGTGAGCGGTACCTGCCCGCCGCCGCGACCGCGCTGCGCTGCCGCCCCCGCTCGACGACCGAGATCGGCTCGTCGACGGTCGTCGTGGCCGAGGTGCTCGACATCGCCACCGGGACCGACCGCGGCGAGCCGCTGGTCTACCACAACCGGGAATTCCACTCCCTCTCCGACCGTTCCCGGCTCTCGTGAGCCGCGGAGCACCGTTCCGCCAACCACCGATCGAAAGGACCTCAGATGGCTGAGTACACCCTGCCGGAGCTGCCGTACGACTACGCAGCGCTCGAGCCGCACATCAGCGGCAAGATCATGCAGCTGCACCACGACAAGCACCACCAGACCTACGTCACGGGTGCGAACACCGCGCTCGAGCAGCTCGCCGAGGCCCGCGAGTCGGGCAACCTGGCGAACGTGAACAAGCTCGAGAAGGACCTCGCGTTCAACCTCGGTGGCCACGTCAACCACTCGATCTTCTGGACCAACCTCGGCCCGGACACGAAGGTCCCCGAGGGTGAGCTCGCCGCCGCCATCGACGAGTTCTTCGGCTCGTTCGAGAAGTTCCAGGCCCAGTTCACCGCCGTCGCCACGGGCATCCAGGGCTCCGGCTGGTCGGTGCTCGCGTGGGACCAGGTCGGCCAGAAGCTCACCACGTTCCAGCTCTTCGACCAGCAGGCCAACGTGCCGCTGGGCGTCGTGCCGATCTTCATGCTCGACATGTGGGAGCACGCGTTCTACCTCGACTACCTCAACGTCAAGGCGGACTACGTCAAGGCCGTGTGGAACATCGTCGACTGGGAGAACGTCGCGGCTCGCTTCGCGAACGCCAAGTCGCAGTCGTTCGTCACCCTGTGACGCGGCTGCCGGTCACGTGGTGACCGGCTGACGGACGGGAGGCGCGGTGCCGGCTGGCACCGCGCCTCCCGTCCGTCGTGGCGGGACCGCGGTCAGGCGGCGGCGAGGCGGACGGCCGACGCGAGGTCCTGCGCGACCGCGCGCAACGCGCCGTCGACGTCCGACCGGTCCGGGTCGACGAGGGCACTCCACTGGGCGCCGCGAGCCGCAGCCACCGCGGCGCGTGCGGTCCGGTCCGCGTCCGCCTCGCACCGACCGTGTGCGCGGCACCACGCCGCGAGCTCGTCGACCCGGCGACGGTGCAGCCGCAGCTGACGGTCGCGGCCGTCGAGCCCCTCGACGCACCCGAGCTCGAACGTCAGTCGGGCCGCGAGGCGCCGTTCCGGGGTGTCGAGTCCGCCGAAGACCGCGAGCAGGTGCTCGGTGAGTCCGCACGGGTCGGTGGTCGGGTCCAGCGAGCGGTCGTGCGCGGCGGAGAGGTGGTCCACGACGGCGTCGATCAGCGCCTCGCGCGAGCCGAAGTGGTACACGATCGGGTACGCACTCGTGCCGAGCACGCGGCCGAGGCTCCGGACCGAGGCGTCCTCGAGCTTGGTGTCCTGCAGGTGCCGGGCGACCTTCGCGACGATGGCGGGCTTCAGGGTCGGGTCGGGTCTCCTGGGCATGGTGTCTCCGGCGGGGTCGAGTGATCGGTCGGCGACCGTGCGGACACGATCACCTGAAATGTTAGCGGATCACCTTCCCGCGCGCCCGAAGTCACTGCTCGGCGTGCTCCGGTGTGACCGTCAGGGTCTGCACACGGCCAGCCGCGAGCGGGGCGAGCCGGATCTCGACGCGCAGGCGTCCGGCGCTGCCCGGGACCCACCAGCGGAGGTGCGACGGCACCGCGGACAGCTCGTCCACCGGAGCGGCGGCGAGGTCGGCACCGACGGCCCGTGCTCCCTCGACCACAGCGCGGCGCCGGGCGACCCACGGCCGGTCGAGGGGGACGTTCGGCGTGCAGACGGCCGCGCCGAGGTCTGCTGCGGTGTCGTCGTCGACGGCCGGGTCCGCCCACGCCCGCAGCAGCGTGGTGACGGCCTGCCGCGCGGTGTGCGTGGCCGCCGTGGTCCGACGGAGGCCCGGTGCCGCTGCCGTCGCGCTCGTCGCGGTCGCGGTGGTGCTCGTGTCGGTCGCCGTCGCGCTCGTTGCGGTCGCCCGGGCATCGAGTGCCTCGCCGAGCAGCAGGTCGAGCGCCCGTTCGGCCGGCGCCGACACCTTCGCCTGCGTGGCGTTCTCGAACGCGACCACCCCGAGGCCGTGCTCCGTCGACCACCGGACGTGCGCGGAGAACCCCGGGTAGCCGCCGGAGTGCGAGACGATCTCGCCGGCGCGGTCGTCCTGTTCCACGAACAGCCCGAATCCGTACGCCGTCGGTCGCGTCGCCGTGGGCACCACCGCGGGCGGCACGATCCGCATCGCCTGCTGCATCGCGCGGCGGTCGGCGGGGGAGACCGGCTCGTCCTCGGGGGCGGTGGTGGACGCCGAGGCGAGGAACCGCGCCCAGCGCGCCAGGTCACGCACCGTCGAGAAGAGTCCGCCGATCGGCGAGAAGGCACCAGGCCCGGTCATCGGCTGCGGGGTCCACGCCCCGTCGTCGTCGCGCTGACCGGTGACGACGAAGCCGCGCGCCTCGGCGGCGCTGAACACGGTGTCCGTGAGCCCGAGCGGCCGGAGCACGCGGTCCGACACCGCCCGGGTGTACGGCGCGCCGGCGGCGTGTGCGATCGCGCGGCCGAGCAGTGCGTACCCGGTGTTCGAGTAGGCGAAGCGGGTGCCGGGCACGGAGTCGAACAGCAGTCCCGCTCGGAGCACGGCGTCGAACGCGTCGTCGTCGATCGACTCCTGCCGGTCCGCCCACGGGTCGTCGGTCGGCAGCCCGCCGGACATCGTCAGGAGCATCCGGAGGGTCGGCACCGGCGAGTCGGGCGACGGCAGGTCGACCTCGGCGAAGGCCGGGACGGACCTCGTGATCGGGTCGTCGAGGGCGACCCGACCGTCGGCAACCAGGGTCAGCAGCGTCGCGGCCGTCACGCTCTTCGTGCACGAGGCGATCCGGTACACCGTGTCGGCGTCGGGCGCGCGGCCGTCACCACGGTCGCCGTGCCCGCCGGTGGCGACCAGACCGTGCCGGTCGAACACGCCCCACACGCTGCTCGGGGCCACCCCGTCGGCGATGCGCGCGGCGAACAGGGCGTCGACCTCGGCGAGGACCTCGGTCGAGGGCGTCATGCCCGACGCATCCGGTCGTAGGCGTCCAGCGCGCGCTGCCGCGAGGCCTTGAGGTCGACCATCGGATCCGGACGCTCCTCGTCCGCGGGCACCCAGCGGCGCACGTACTCCTTGTGCGGGTCGAAGCGCTCCATCTGCCGGTCGGGGTTGAACACACGGAAGTACGGCGCGGCGTCGAAGCCGGAGCCCGCCACCCACTGCCAGTTGCCCGCGTTGTTCGCCGGGTCGGCGTCCACCAGGGTGTCCCAGAACCACTGCTCGCCGATGCGCCAGTCGACGAGCAGGTTCTTCACGAGGAAGCTCGCCGCCGCCAACCGGACGCGGTTGTGCATCGCCCCCGAGTGCCAGAGCTCCCGCATGCCGGCGTCGACGAGGTCGAAACCGGTCCGGCCGTGGCGCCAGCGGTCGAGCTCGTCCTCGTCGACGTCACGCCACGGGAACGCGTCGAACTCCCGACGCACGTTGACGGTGGCGATGTCGTCGCAGTGGAAGTACTCGTTCCAGTTGAACTCCCGCCACGCGAGCTGGCGGAGGAACGCCGGGGCCTGGCGGCGCTGCTCGGGCTCGAGCTCGCCGTGCAGGCGGTGCCACACCTGGTAGGGGCTGACCTCGCCCCAGCGCAGGTGCGGGGACAGGTCACTGGTGGCAGCCATCGCGGGCTCGTCGCGCTGGTCGTAGTCCTCGAGCGCGTCGTGCACGAACTGCTCGAGCTTCCGGTGCGCACCCGCCTCGCCGGGCTCCCACGCGTCGCGGAGTCCACCGGCCCAGTCGGGCTTCGTCGGCAGCAGGGCCCAGTCGTCGAGGTCGTCGGAGTCGACGTCCGCCGGCGCCGGCAGGTCGCGCGGCTCCGGCAGCGGGTGCCGCGGCTCGGGCATCGCCTGCGCCGCACGCCAGAACGGGGTGAAGACCTTGAACGGCTCGCCCTGCCCGGTGAGGACCGTCCAGGGTTCCCAGAGCAGGTTCGCCGCGAAGCTGTGCGCCTCGGTGCCGGCGTCGGTCAGGGCGCTCTTGATGCCCGCGTCGAGGTCGCGCTCGACCCTGCCGTACCGCCGGTTCCAGTAGACAGCGTCGGCGTCGGCTTGCGCGACGAGCTCGGGGAGCACCCGCGCAGCACCGCCGCGGCGCAGGACGAGCCGCGAGTCGCGGTCCCGCAGTTCGGCGTCGAGGGCGGCGAGCGAGTGGTGGAGCCACCAGCGGCTGGCGGCGCCGACGGGGCGGATGCCCGGCGACTCCTCGTCGAGCACGACGACGACCGTGACCGGTCCGCCGTGGTCGATCGCCGCACGCAGTGCGGGGTTGTCCGCGAGCCGGAGGTCCTCGCGCAGCCAGACCAGTGCGCCGCTCACGCGGACACCGCCTGGGTCGCGCGGGGACGACGGTCGGTCGCTGCGGCCCCGGCTGCGGTGCGCAGCTTCGTGCAGAGCTCCGTCAGGGTGCGGAGTTCGTCGTCGTCCAGCCCCGCACCGACCTGGTCGGCGATGGTCTGCGCGTGCTGCACGGCGACCGAGCGGTAGACGTCGAAGCCGTGCGCCGTGAGGGCGACGATCACGCCGCGCGCATCGGACGGGTCCGGCTGCTTCTCGACGATGCCCCGCGAGGCCAGGCGGTCCACCAGGCGGCTCACGCTCGGCTGCGTCAGGAGCAGGTGCCCGGTCAGGTCGCGCATGCGGCAGCGTCGTCCGGGCTGCGTCGAGAGGTTGAAGCAGACGTCGTACTCGTTGAAGGAGATCTCACCGCCCGGGAAGTCGGCGTTGAGTGCGCGCATCACGGTCACCTGCGCCCGGAACAGGGCCTCCCATGCCGCGACGGCGGTCGCCTTGTCGCTGCGGCGTGCGTCGTCCACGGTCGTCGTCCCTCCGGTCGTACGGTCAACCCACACTACCGACGGCGTGCGACGCCGGACTCGGGTCGGGGACGGAGTGCCGGCCGGGACGTGACGAGGGCCGGTCGCCTTCTGAGCGACCGGCCCTCTCCCTTGCACCAAGAGTGTCCTGCAATCACATTCCGCAGACGGTGCCACAGCAAACACTGCCTGCACGAACGACTGTATAACGGCGAGGTAACGGCGCGCCAGCCTGTCCGGGACTCGTTCGCTGCGAGTTCACCGAACGTCCCCGGAGTGGATCAGAAGAGGTCGGGGGACGGCGTCGAGGCGTAGCGCACCGCCACGTCGGCGTGCCGATCGAAGCGGTAGCCGACACCGCGCACGGTCCGCACGATCTCCTCGAACGCGCCGAGCTTCGAGCGCAGCCGTCGCACGTGCACGTCGATGGTGCGCTCGTTCGGGGTCTCGTCCTCGTCGTCGGACCACAGGCCCTCGATGATCGCGGCGCGGTCGACGGTCTGGCCCTCGCGCAGCACGAGGAACTGCAGGAGCTCGAACTCCTTGTACGTCAGGGGAGCAGCCTCGCCGTCGAGCGTCACGCGCTTCCGTGAGATGTCGATGACGACGCCGGTCTCCTCGGGCTCGGGCTTCTCGGCCTGCTTGCGGGCGGCCACCGCCGAGCGGTCCTGCAGCGCGAGCCGGACGACGTCGACGTCACGGCCACCGGAGCCCTCGGCGGCGACGGCGACGGCCGCGTAGGTCTCGGACGACGGCACGAGCTGGGCGGTGAGGGCCTTCAGCTGCTCGACCACGGCCGCGAGGGTCGTGCCGGCGGCAGCGGCGGCGGCCTCGTCGATGCCGACGTAGAGCGCGAAGCCGCGTGCCTCGGTGCCCTCCGGCAGCGCACGGTTCCGCTGCGGTGCGACGACCGGGCTGGTCGGGATCCCGCTCGGGACCGGCGGTGCGACGGGCGTGCGACGCGGACGGATCGGCGTGACCGTGCCGAGGTCGGTGGGCACGGTGGTGGCGGGGCGGAGGGCGGTTCGGGGCTGGGGGATCGTGAGCGACATGGCGGTTCTCCGGGCGGGGCTGCGGTGCGGTGCACCGTGCGGTGTCGAGTGCGTCGGTCCGGGTACGGCTGATCGCCGTGTCGCCCAGCGGTCCTGCGGTGGACCGGGGCCTCCCGGGAGGTACGGGTGACGGGCGGTCCGACGGAGCCTGCTGCCGCGGCGTCGTCGAGGTGCTGTCACCCGGGGATCACACGCGCGCGACCGGGGTGGTGTCGCGGGGGATCCGGCTGGAACGGGTACCGATCAGGCACACATTCGACAACGCATGACCGCCGACGCCGGCAGCATGATGCCGGCGTTCTCCTGGGCCTCGGAGAGGACTCGGGAGGACACGGTTGCAGTCATGGGACGAGTATCGGCGGTATACCAAGGCGCTGTCAACCGTCCGCGCGGACGGTGACGGGAGTGGACAGGCGGTCCTTCCGGCGGGACCGGCTGCCGGACGGCAAGCGCGCTGCGGGCCCGCCACGCGCCTCCCGTCCGTCGACAGGTGGACCGGGCGCGGTGCGCGGGACGCCGCGGACGCGAGACGCCCCCGCCGGCACGGCCGGAGCCGTGTCGACGGGGGCGTCGGGGGGAGCGGGTGCTACTCGGCCAGGCCGTAGAGGCGGTCGCCGGCGTCGCCGAGGCCCGGGACGATGTAGCCGTTCTCGTCGAGCTTCTCGTCGAGCGCGCCGAGGACGATGCTGACGTTTCGGTCGCCGACGGCCCGCTCGACGGCGGCCAGGCCCTCGGGTGCACCGAGGATGCAGACGCACGTGACCTCTTCCGCACCGCGGTCGAACAGGAAGTCGATCGCGGCGGCCAGCGTGCCACCGGTCGCGAGCATCGGGTCGAGCACGAAGCACTGCCGGCCGGACAGGTCGTCGGGCAGACGCTCCGCGTAGGTCTGCGGCTCGAGCGTGTCCTCGTTGCGGGCCATGCCGAGGAAGCCGACCTCGGCGGTGGGGACGAGCTTGACCATGCCCTCGAGCATGCCGAGCCCGGCGCGCAGGATCGGCACGACGAGCGGACGGGGCTTCGCGATGGCGACACCCATCGTGTGGGCCACGGGCGTGTCGATCGGCGTGGCCGTGACCCGGACGTTCCGCGTGGCCTCGTACGCGAGGAGCGTGACGAGCTCCTCGGTCAGCGCGCGGAAGGTCGGGGAGGGTGTGGTCCGGTCGCGGAGCACCGAGAGCTTGTGGGTGATGAGCGGGTGGTCGGCGACGTGGACTCGCATGGTGTCGAGCGTACCGTGCCGATGGGGCAGGATCGACGCGTGGAGCACCCAGCCGGACGACCGTTCACCGCGGCGATGGACCGCGCACTCGACGAAGCGCGTGCCTGTCTGTCGACGGGGGACGTGCCGGTCGGGGCCGTCGTCCTGGACGCAGCGGGCGAGGTCGTCGCGGTCGGCCGGAACGAGCGCGAGGCCCGGCAGGACCCCACGGCGCACGCCGAGGTGCTCGCGCTGCGGGCGGCGGCCGAGGTGACGGGGGACTGGCACCTCGCCGGGCACACCCTGGTCGTCACGCTCGAGCCGTGCCCGATGTGCGCGGGAGCCGCACTCGCCGCACGGGTGCCGCGGATCGTGTTCGGGGCCTGGGACCCGAAGGCCGGGGCGAGCGGCAGTGTCTACGACATCGCGCGGGACCGGCGGTTGCCGCACCGTGCCGAGGTCGTCGGGGGTGTGCGTGAGCAGGCCTGCGCCGACCTGCTCGACGCGTTCTTCCATGAGCGCCGCTGACGCGGCTGCGCTGACGCGGCTGCGCTGACGCGGCGGTGCTGACGCGGCGGTGCTGACGCGGCTGCGCTGAGGCGGCCGCGCTGACACGGCACCGCTGACGAGCCGGCGCTCAGTCGGCGGCGCGGATGACGATCGCCTCGGTGGGCGGCCGCGGACCGGTCCGGAGGACGTCCGGCTCGACGTAGATGACCCGCGCGATCGGGACCGCGTCGCGGATGCGCTGCTCGACCGTGTCGATGCCGGCGGCGACGTCGCCGAGGCGTCGGTCGCCGTCGACCGCGACCTTCATGCCGACCATGAGCTCGTCCGGCCCAAGGTACAGCGTCTTGAGGTGCACGATCGAGTCGACCTCGGGGCCGTCGAGCACGGCCGCGGTGATGCGCTCGACGTCGGCGGCGCTCGCACCCTCGCCGACGAGCAGGCTCTTCGTCTCGATGCCGAGCACGACCGCGACCGCGATGAGCAGCAGGGCGATGAGGATGGTGCCGATCGCGTCGAACACCCCGTTGCCGGTGACCACGGTGACCCCGACGCCGAACAGCGCGAACACGAGGCCGGTCAGAGCCGCGCTGTCCTCGAGCATGACGACGGGGAGCTCCGGCGCCTTCGCCCGGCGCACGAACTGCACCCACGACTGCGAGCCCTTGTGCGGACGGGCCTCCCGCAGGGCGGTGCGGAGCGAGAAGCCCTCGAGCCCGATCGCGACGACGAGCACGGCGACGGGGAGCCACCAGTTCGCGATCGGGTGCGGGTCGGCGAGCTTCTCGATGCCCTCGTACAGCGAGAACACGCCGCCGATGGTGAAGAGGATGATCGAGACGACGAACGCGTACACGTACCGCTCGCGGCCGTGGCCGAACGGGTGCTCCTGGTCGGCTGCGCGGCGGGCACGGCGTCCGCCGAGCAGGAGCAGGAGCTGGTTCGCCGAGTCGGCGAGGGAGTGCACGCCCTCCGCGAGCATGGCGGCCGACCCGCTGATCGCGGCCGCGACGAACTTCACGATCGCGATGCCGACGTTGGCGGCCAGCGCGGCGACGATGGCCCTCGTGCCTCCCGAAGCGCTCACGGACGTCCCTTCTCCCTGCGGTGCACCGGGCCCGCACCCCGGGCGGCCCCTGACGGACCGATCCTAGGCGCGGGCGCTGGGTAGGGTCGGGACCATGACGATCGAACTGCCCCGTACCGCCATGCTCGGCGTCGGCTCCATGTCCGGCAGCGTCCTCGAGGGCCTGCTCGCCGCGGGACTCGACCCGACGACCGTCACCCTCACGACGCGGTCCGAGGAGTCGGCGGCGGCGTGGCGGGCGCGGGGCCTCGACGCCACGGCGACCGAGACCGACCCGGACGCGAACCGCGCGGCGGTCCGCGGCGCCGGACTGGTCGTGCTCGGGGTGAAGCCGTACCTGGTCGGCGAGGTCCTCGACGAGGTCGCCGCGTCCCTGCACCCCGGTGCGGTGGTCGTGAGCGTCGCCGTCGGCACCACGCTCGCGTCGATGGAGGCCCGGGTGCCCGCCGGGGTCCGTGTCGTGCGGGCGCTGCCGAACACCCCGATCGGCGTCGGCCACGGAGTCACCGGTGTCAGCGCGGGGACCACGGCGGACGCCGGTGCGATCGCCCTCGCATCGAGCGTCTTCGCCGCGTCCGGGCAGGTCATCGAGGTCCCCGAGTCGCAGCTCGACGCCCTGTCCGCCGTCTCCGGATCGGGACCCGCGTACGTCTTCCTGCTCGTCGAGCAGTGGCAGCAGGCGGCCGAGGCGCTCGGCTTCACGGCCGAGCAGGCCGCGACGATGGTGCAGGCGACGGTGCGGGGTGCTGTCGAGCTGCTCGCCGCGTCCGGCCGCGAGCCCGCGGACCTGCGCCGTGCGGTCACCAGCCCGAAGGGCACCACCGAGCGCGCCGTCGCCGTCCTGCAGGACGCCGACCTGGCCGGGACGTTCACGCGTGCGTCGCACGCCGCGATCGCGCGGGCCGAGGAGATCGCCGCGTCCTGACCGCGCGTGCCGCACCGGTCGGTCCGACGTGACCGGGAGCCGGACGGGAGGCCCGTGGCGGCGTCGCCACGGGCCTCCCGTCCGCCGCCGGGTCGCTACTCGAGCGCGGCGAACCGCTCCAGGTCCGTCTCGGTCCCCGAGACGATGATCACGTCGTCCTCGCCGATGACGCTGTCCGGCGTCGCCGGCACGAACGCCCTGCCCGGCGACTTGATGCCGAGGACGGTCAGGCCGTGCCGGGTGCGGATCACGGTGGTGGCGAGGTCCTTGCCGCGGACCGCCCGCGGCGGGAACATCTTGACGACGGCGAAGTCGTCGTCGAACTCGATGAAGTCGAGCATCCGGCCGGAGACCAGGTGCGCCGTGCGCTCGCCGGCCTCGCGCTCCGGGTAGACGACGTGGTTGGCGCCGATGCGGGACAGGATCGTGCCGTGCGAGCGGCTGACGGCCTTCGCCCAGATCTGCGGGATGCCGAGGTCGACCAGGTTCGACGTGATGAGCACGCTCGACTCGAGGTGCGAGCCCACGGCGACCACGGCGATCGCGAAGTCCTGCGCGCCGATCTGTCGCAGGGCGTCGATGTCGGTGGCGTCGGCCTGCACGGCGTGCGTGACCCGGTCCGACCACTTCTGCACGAGCGAGGCGTCCGTGTCGACGACGAGCACCTCGCGGTGCTGCCGCTCGAGCTGTCCTGCGGTGGCCGCACCGAAGCGGCCGAGACCGAGGACGAGCACGGGCGCGTCGTGGCTCACGGCACCGGTGACGGGGTGGGGTGCACGGCGCTCGGCGCGTGCGACGCGGCGGTCAGCCAACGATCGGCCTCTCCTCGGGACGGCGGAACAGCTGCCGGCTCTGGCTGGCGGCCAGGGCGGCGGCGATGGTCACTGTACCGACCCGACCCAGGAACATCGTGGCGGCGAGCACGTACTTGCCCGCCTCGGGGAGCTCGGCGGAGATCCCGGAGCTCAGGCCGCACGTGGCGAACGCCGAGATCACCTCGAAGAGCACCCGGTCGAGCGAGTCGCCGGTGATCTGCAGCAGGACGACCGTCATGACGGCGACGATCGTCGCTCCCCACAGCACGACGGCGACCGCGACGCGCAGCACGTCGCTCGGGATGCGCCGGCCGAATGCCTCCATGCTGCGACGGCCACGGGCCTCGGCGACGGCGGCCAGGAACAGCACGGCGAGCGTCGTCACCTTGATGCCGCCCGCCGTCGACGCCGACCCACCGCCGATGAACATGAGCATGTCGGTGACGAGCAGGCTCGCGCCGTGCATCTGCTGGACGTCGATGGTCGCGAAGCCGCCGGAGCGGGTCATCGTCGAGAAGAAGAGCGCCTGGAACGCCGTGTGTCCCGCCCCGGCGTCCCCGAGCGTCCGGGGGTTCGAGGCCTCGAGCGCGGTGTAGACGACGGCGCCGAGCACGAGCAGCACGGCGCTCGTGGTCAGGGTCAGCTTGACGTGGATCGGCCACCGGCGCGGCGTGCGGAACTGCTTCGTCACCGCGCGGATCACCGGGAAGCCGATCGACCCGGCGACGACCGCGACCATGAGCAGGGAGAGGAACCAGTAGTCGTTCGCGAAGGGGGCGAGTCCGTCGGCGTTCGGTGAGAAGCCGGTGTTGGTGAACGCCATGGCCGAGTAGTAGAAGGCGTCGCCGACCGCCGTCCAGAACGGGTACCCCGCGGCGAGGACCGACGGCAGGATCAGCACGCCGATGGCGACCTCGATGGTCAGGGTGCTGACGGCGACCGTCAGGAGCAGCGTGCCGACCTCGCCGAGGCGCACGGCCTGGCCCTCGGGAACCGCACCGGAGTGCGTCCGGAGCGGGTTCGAGTCGCCCGCGGCGATGAGCTTCGCGCGCAGACCGAGCCGCCGCGTCACCACGAGCCCGAGGATCGAGGCGAAGGTGAGCACGCCGACCGCGCCGATCTGCGTGCCGACGACGATGAGCACCTTGCCGAACACCGACCAGTGCGTGGCCATGTCGACGGTGGAGAGCCCGGTGACGCAGACGACCGACGCGGCGGTGAACAGGGCGTCCGCGAAGTGCGTCGGGGATCGGTCCGCCGCCGCCCACGGGGTCATGAACAGGCTCGTGAAGATGAGGATCAGCGCGACGAAGACGAGGATCGCGAGCCGCGACGGGGATGCCCGGAGGACGTCGAGCACGCTGTTCCACCGCCGCCGCACGTCGCTCACCGGCGCGTGCCGGTCGAGCGGCTCGGTGCGGTCGAGCATCGGGCGCCTCCGGAGCCGTGGGGCAGGTCAGCGGACATGGTACATGCGTGGTCGTCCGACTAGCCTTGCCCCATGGCCGACATCTTCACCGTCGTGGCGGACCCCACCCGGCGCGAGCTGCTCGGGGCACTGCTGACGGCCTACGGGTCGGACGCCACCGGTGGCGAGCTCAGCGTCGGTCAGCTCGTCGAGAAGATCGGCGTGAGCCAGCCCACCGTCTCGAAGCACCTCCGCGTCCTGCGTGACCACGGACTGGTGACGAGCCGCGAGGAGGGGCAGCACCGCTTCTACCGGCTCGACCCGGAACCCCTGGTGCGGCTCGAGGACTGGGTGGTGCCGTTCACCGGCGCGGTGGACGCCGACGGGACCCCGGCCACGACGGCGTGGACGCTCGACGGACAGCCGGTGTCGGTGCGGCGCACCGGGACGGCAGGCCGGTCGACGGTCGAGGTCGGCACCGAGCTCGGCCGCGTGATGGCCGAGGCGTCACACCGGGCGACGGCTGCGTTCACGGGCGCGCAGCAGGGGTGGGAGCGGGTCGTCGACCGCGGTCGGAAGCGCTTCAGGGGCCGGGGCGAGGACGACTGAGCGCTCGGTCGAGCGTCCGCTCGGAGTCTCCTGGACACGCGGTCCCACGCGCCCCTACACTCGCCCTTGACCACACAGGTCACACCGACCCCGCGCGATCCGCGGGTACCCGAAGGCGGACCATGACCGGCAGTTTCGACGACGTGCGCTTCCTCACCGTCGCTGAGGTGGCCGAGATGATGCGCGTCTCGAAGATGACCGTGTACCGCATGGTGCACGCGGGGGAGCTCCCCGCGATCCGGTTCGGCCGGTCCTTCCGCGTCCCGGAGTCGGCCGTCGCCGAACTCCTGCGCGGCGGCATCGCCGACGTCGGCTGAGGTCGCCCCGGCCCGCGCTCGTTCGACAGGACCGCTGCGCTCCGCTAGACTCGGCCGGGTTGATTTTCCGCGGTCTCTTCGGGCCCGGTGTCCACACATCAGCATCGTTCCGAGCGAGGTCCACTATGGGTTCTGTCATCAAGAAGCGTCGCAAGCGCATGGCGAAGAAGAAGCACCGCAAGCTCCTTCGCAAGACGCGTCACCAGCGTCGCAACAAGAAGTAAGTCCAGTACTTGCACCCGAAGCCCCGGTCCGCCGGGGCTTTCGTGTTCCCGGGAGCCGTGTCGGCTCGGTCTATGGTTGGGGCATGCCCGCCGTGACGTTCCTGACGAAGCCCGGCTGCCACCTCTGCGACGACGCCCGCCCGGTCGTCGAGCAGGTCGTGGCGGCCCATCCCGGTACGACGCTCGAGGAGCGGTCGATCCTCGACGACGACACGCTGCGCGAGGAGTACGCCGAGGACATCCCCGTCGTGCTCGTCGACGGGCGGGTCCACAGCAACTGGCACGTCGACGCCGACCGGCTGCACGGTGCCCTCGAGAAGGCAGAGCAGGCCGAGGCCAGCGCATGATCCACCACGTCGTCTCCTTCACCGTCCGCGAGGACCTCGACCGCACCGCGACGATCGAGCACGCCCGCGGTCTCCTGACCGGGCTGGTCGGGACCATCGGGTCCATCCGGTCGCTCGAGGTCGTCGAGAACGTGGCGTACCCGGGGAAGAACGAGGACTTCGCGGTCGTGGCGACCTTCGACGACCTCGCCGGTCTCGACGAGTACCAGTTCCACCCGGACCACCAGGCGGCGGCCGCGGAGATCCGCGAGCTCGTCACGGGGCGGGCGGCCATCGACTGGGAGGGCTGAGCCGCGCCTCCCGGCCCGCACGTGACGACGGCCACCCTCCTGTCGGAGGGTGGCCGTCGTCGTCGGTCGTGACTACGGGGTCAGGCGCGTCGGCCCGCGGAACAGGTAGGTGACCTCGCGGATGGACGGCTCGTGCAACGCGAGCATGAGCACGCGGGCCAGGCCCATGCCGAAGCCGCCGTGCGGCGGGACGCCGTAGCGGAAGAAGTCGAGGTACCAGCCGAGCTCCTCGGGGTCGAGGCCCTTCTCGACGGCCTGCGCCTCGAGCACGTCGACGCGGTGCTCGCGCTGGGCGCCGGTCGAGATCTCGGCACCGTTGAACAGCAGGTCGTAGCTGTTCGTGAGCGTCGGGTCGTCGGCGTGACGCATGTGGTAGTACGGGCGGATCGACGCGTCGTAGTCGGTGACGAACACGAACTCCGAGCCGTGCGTCTCCTTCGCCCAGGCGCTCACGCGGCGCTCACCCTCGGGGTCCAGGTCGCCGTCGGCGCGGACCACCTCGTAGCCGCTGTCGGCGACGATCTTCCGGGCCTCGGCCAGGGTGACGCGGGGGAACGGGGCGGTCGGCACGACGAACTCGAAGCCGAAGACCTCCTCGATCTCCTTGCCGTACTTCTCCGCGACGGCGGTGAAGCCCGCGACGAGGAGCTCCTCGTGCATCGCCATGACGTCGGCGTGGGACTCGACCCACGAGATCTCGGCGTCGACGCTGGTGAACTCGGTGGCGTGGCGGCTCGTGAACGACGGGTCCGCACGGAAGGCGTCGGCGATCTCGAACACCGCGCCGAACCCGGCGGGCTGGGCCATCTGCTTGAAGTTCTGCGGCGACTGCGCCAGGTAGGCGGTGGTCTCGAAGTACTCGAGCTGGAAGAGCTCGGCGCGCGACTCGGACGCCGACGCCATCAGCTTCGGGGTGTGGATCTCGATGTAGTCCCGCTCGACCCAGTAGGTGCGGAACGCGTGCTCCAGCGTGGTCTGGATGCGGAAGATCAGGTTCTGCTTGCGGTTGCGCAGGTCGAGGAAGCGCCAGTCGAGCCGCTTGTCGAGCGACGAGTCGTCCGCGATGGGCGTCTCCGGCTTCGCGGCGCTGACGACCTCGAGCGAGCCCACCTTGACCTCGAGCCCGCCGAGCTTCACGCGTTCGTCGTGCTTCAGGGTGCCGCGGACGTGCACGAAGGTGCCGTGCGCCAGCCCGGAGATCTCGTTCGTGATGGCGAGTCGGGCCTGGGCGTCGTCGTCGCCGTCCTCGGCCTCGCGCGTGGCGGGGTTCACCAGCTGCGCGGCGCCGGTCTCGTCACGGAGGACGACGAACTGGACCTTCTTCTGGTCGCGGACGGTCTCCACCCAGCCGGCGACGGCAACGGGGCCGTCGGGGAGGGCGGCGAGGTCGGCGATGCGGGTGCGTTCGATCACGGTCGTCGAGTCTACGGCCTCCTCCACAGGAGGGGTCGCGGGCCGTTCTCTCCACAGCTCCGGCCGGGAGGCGCGGCTCGGCCCCGGCGCTTCCGTACCGTCGTCCGCGTGGTCGGGTCGCGAGTCGAGAGGGGTCCCGGATGACGGCATCGGGAGTGGGGCTCGCGGCCTGGCCGCCCGTCGCGGTGGCGGCGGTGGTCGCGGCTGCGGTCGGGTCGGTGCTGACCTTGGTCGGCGCGGCGGTGGGCGGCGTCTGGGCGCTGGTGCGGTGGCGGCGGGACGTCGCGCGCGAAGAACGCGACCGAGCCTGGGCACGGTTCGTGTGGACGGTCGACCAGGTGTGCGCCGACGACGTCGGCCGGACCGAGGTCGGTCGGTTCAGCGCTCGGGCGATGTCCAGAATGCAGATCCTTCGCGCCGACGACGCCGCGATCGGCAAGATCGTGCTCGACCTCATCACGGAAGGAAACGCAGATGGCAGTGGAAGACCCGGTGGTCGCGCTCATCGAACGCGATCGTGAAGAGTGGCGGCAGTTGATCCGACGGCAGTACCGCTTCCGGCCCTGGGAGGCACGACGGATCATCAGGGCCCACGACGACCTGCTCAGGTGGCGCGATGAACTCCGGGCGGCGCACCGCGAGCGGGCGCGGCTCATCGAGGCCGGGGAGCTCCGGGTCGACCGGTGACCGAGCGGTGTCTTCGGCTTGCCGGGTGTGGTCCGGGACTCAGGGGAGCGTGGCGCGCAGCGTGCTGAGCGTGCCGATGAACTCCTCGGCCATCCCGGCCCGTTCGACGAGCTTCGCGTGCCGGGCGCGGGCGTCCTCGAGCGACGCGTCGAGCCGGCCGGCGAGTGCCGGCTGGTCCTCGGGTGCGGCATCAGCCAGGGCGTCGACGACCCGCAGCAGCTCGGCCATCTCGTCGAGCGTGAAGCCGAGCGGCTTCATCCGCCGGATGACGAGCAGTCGCTCGAGGTCTTGCGCGGTGTACACGCGGAAGCCTCCCGTGGTCCGGCCGCTCGGCACGAGGAGGCCGACCTCGTCGTAGTGCCGGATCGTGCGCAGCGACATCCCCGCACGCTCGGCGAGCTCGCCGATGTGCATGGTGTCCAGTACCGCCTGATCGTCGGGCGCCTGGTCGTCGGGCCTGCTTGCGGGGGAGCTCACGGTCGTCATGGTGGCAGACCTCCTTCCGTCGTCGCTCGGTGCCGCGTGCAACCCTACCCTCACGTCAGGGTAGGGTTGCCGGTGATGTCCCTCGCACCCCACGCCCCTGCGGCGCCCAGTGTCCTCAGCGCGCTCCGGTCGCCCCGCCTGCTCACCCGTGAGGTCCTGGCCGGCGTGGTCACGGCCCTCGCCCTGATCCCCGAGGCGATCTCCTTCTCGGTCGTGGCGGGCGTCGACCCCGCGGTCGGGCTCTTCTCGAGCGTGGTGATCGCGGTGGTGATCTCGATCGTCGGCGGTCGACCCGCGATGATCTCGGCCGCCGCGGGCTCGGTCGCGCTCGTGATCGCGCCACTCGTGCGGGACCACGGCATCGCCTACCTCGTCCCCGCGGTGGTGCTCGGGGGTGTGTTCCAGCTGGTGCTCGGGTTCCTCGGCGTGGCCCGGCTGATGCGCTTCATCCCGCGCAGCGTCAACGTGGCCTTCGTCAACGCGCTCGCGATCCTCATCTTCACCGCGCAGCTGCCGAACCTGTTCGGCGACGACGTGCCGCTCGTGGTGTGGCCGTTGACGGCGCTCGGTGTCGGCATCATCGTCGCCTTCCCCTTCCTGACCAAGGCCGTCCCGGCGCCGCTCATCGCGGTCGTCGTGGTGACGGCGATCACGATCGTGTTCGGCGTCGCCGTGCCGACCGTCGGTGACGAGGGCTCGCTGCCCACCGCCCTGCCGGGCTTCGGCGGCATCACGGTCCCGCTGTCGCTCGAGACCCTGCAGATCGTCGCGCCGTACGCGTTCGGCGTCGCGATCGTCGGGCTCATCGAGACGCTCCTGACCGCGCAGCTCGTCGACTCGCTGACCGAGACCCGCTCGAGCGCGTGGCGGGAGTCGTGGGGTCAGGGCATCGCGAACATCGCCTCCGCGTTCTTCGGCGGGACGGGCGGCTGCGCGATGATCGGGCAGACGGTCATCAACGTGAAGACCGCGGGCGCCAGGACCCGGGTGTCGACCTTCGCCGCGGGCGCGTCGGTGCTCGTGCTGACCATCGTCCTGCACGACCTCGTCGCGCAGATCCCGATGGCGGCGCTCACCGCGGTGATGCTCATGGTCTGCGTCGCGACCTTCGACTGGCACAGCATCAGACCGCGCACGCTCGGACGGATGCCGCTCGGCGAGACGGCGGTCATGGTCATCACCGTCGTCGTGGTCGTCGCGACCGCCAACCTCGCCACGGGCGTCCTGGTGGGCGTGGTGGTCGCGGCCCTCGTGTTCGCCCGTCGAGCCGCGCACGTCGTCTCCGTGGTCCGCGAGCCGGTCGACGAGCGCACCGTGCGCTACCGCGTGCAGGGGGCCCTGTTCTTCGCCTCCTCGAACGACCTCGTCACGCGGTTCTCCTACGCCGAGGACCCGGAGCGGGTGATCGTCGACATGTCGGCCGCACACGTGTTCGACGCGAGCACGGTCGCGGCACTCGACGGGGTGGAGCAGCGGTACGCCCGGCACGGGTCGACCGTCGAGGTGGTGAACCTCAACACCGGATCGGTGGCGCTGCACGGCCGGCTGACCGGTCGACTGGGCTGACCGGGTGGGGCTGACCGGGTGGGGCTGACCGGGTGGGGCGGACCGGGTGGAGCCGGCCGGGCGGGGCTGAGTGGTCGCACATCCGGTGAATCCGCTGTGGGGCGGGTGATGACGGTGGAGCGACCTAGACTGGAACCCATGCCCGCGACACGGATCCACCTCGTCCGGCACGGCGAGGTCCACAACCCGGGGCGAGTGCTCTACGGTCGGCTGCCCGGCTTCGGGCTCAGCGAACTCGGCGCCCGGATGGCCGCCGCGTCGGCGACCGCCTGGCACGACGCCGGGGTGGACGTCCGACGGATCGTCGCGTCGCCGCTGCAGCGCACGCAGGAGTCCGCGGCGCCGTGGTCTGCCGCGTACGGACTCGAGGTCTCGCTCGACGAACGGCTGATCGAGCCCACGAACCGCTACGAGGGTCAGCGCCCCGGCTTCACGAAGCGTTCCATCGGGCGCCCTGCCGAGTGGCCGTGGATCGCGAACCCGTTCCGGCCGAGCTGGGGCGAGGCGTACGAGTCCATCGCGAACCGCATGCTGGCCGCCGTCACGTCCGCGTGGGAGAGCGTCGACGGCGGTGACGTCGTCCTCGTCAGCCACCAGCTGCCCATCTGGACCGTGCACCGCAAGCTCGCGGGGGAGCCCCTCTGGCACGACCCGCGCAAGCGTCGCTGCGACCTGTCCAGCATCACGACCCTCGAGCGTGTGCCCGCCACCTCGTCCGGTCGCTTCACCGAGGTCGGGTACGCGGACCCCGCGCAGTCCCTGCGTGCGTCTGCGGTCGACGAAGGAGCAGTCTGATGTCCGCACGCAGCCGGATCGTCGCCGTCGCGGCCTCGGCGGTGATCGCAGCCCTGGCGCTCGCCGGGTGCTCGTCGTCGAACGACGACCTGTCCCGCCAGTACGGCAGCGGCACCACTCAGAACTACATCTCGGGGACCGGAGCGGTGACCGAGGTCGCGGCCGACCAGCGCAGTGCCCCGGTCGACTTCACGACGAAGGACACCGACGGCGGCACCGTCTCGGCGAAGGAGCTCCGCGGCAAGGTCGTCGTGCTCAACTTCTGGTACGCGGGCTGCCCGCCGTGCCGTGCCGAGGCGAAGTACCTCAACCAGGTGCACGACCAGTACGCCGACGACGACGTGGTCTTCGTGGGCGTCAACGTCCGTGACGAAGAGGGGACCGCGGCGGCGTTCGAGCGAACCTTCGGCGTCGACTACCCGACCGTGCTGGACGCCCGCGACGGCGCCGTGCAGCTCGCGCTGTCCGGGCAGATCGCGCCGAACGCCGTGCCCGCCACGATCGTCCTCGACAAGCAGGGCCGCGTCGCCGCCCGCGTCCTCGGCGCGATCGACGGCAAGAGCATCCTGCAGACCCTGGTCGGCGACGAGCTCGACGGCAAGGCGTCCTGACCCGTGCCCGGCAACCCCTTCGCCGACGCGATCCTGAGCGGCCAGATGCTGGTGGCGCTGCCCGTCGCCGCCCTGGCCGGTCTCGTGTCGTTCCTGTCCCCGTGCGTGCTCCCGCTCGTCCCCGGGTACCTGGGGTACGTCGGCGGGATCGCCGAGGGCGGGCAGCGTCGGGGTCGCGTCGTCCTCGGTGTCGTGCTCTTCGTGCTCGGCTTCACGGCGGTGTTCGTCGCGTACACGACGGTCTTCGGCGCCCTCGGCTTCTGGCTCGTCCGCTGGCGTGACCTCATCACGCAGGTGCTCGGTGTCGTCGTGATCGTGATGGGCCTGGTGTTCATCGGACGCTTCACCTTCCTGCAGCGCACGATCAAGCCGTCGTGGACGCCCGCGACCGGTCTCGTCGGGGCACCGCTGCTCGGCATCGTGTTCGGGCTCGGCTGGACCCCGTGCCTCGGGCCGACGCTCGCCGCCATCAACCTGCTCAGCGTGCAGTCCGGGAGTGCGTGGCAGGGCATGTGGCTCGGGGTCGCGTACTGCCTCGGGCTCGGCATCCCGTTCGTCCTCGTCGCGCTCGGCGCAGGCTGGGCGACCGGAGCGATCCGTGCCGTCAAGCGCCACATGCGCACCGTCAACATCATCGGAGGAGCGATCCTGATCGTCATCGGTCTGCTCATGGTCACCGGCATCTGGTCGGCCGTCATGTCGAGCGTCGGGGCGGTGATCCAGAGCTTTGTCCCCGCGGTCTGAGCACGACGCCACCCCCGAGCGACCCGGCATCGGACCCGTTCCGGTGGACGAAGCCTCCTCGGGCGTCGACCCGATGCGCCCGTCCGACCACGTCGACAGCGCCTCACCGACGGCAGGCGGCGACGACGGCCCGACGCAGCCGAAGCTCGGGTTCGTCGGCTCCGTGCGCTTCTTCTGGCGCCAGCTCACGAGCATGCGCACCGCGCTCTTCCTGCTCATGCTCCTGGCGCTGGCCGCGATCCCGGGCTCGCTCGTGCCGCAGCGCACCGCCGACCCGAACGGCGTGGTGCAGTACAAGGCGGACCACCCGCAGCTGTTCCCGGTGCTCGACACCCTGCAGGTCTTCGACACCTACACCTCGGTGTGGTTCTCCGCGATCTACCTGCTGCTGTTCGTCTCGCTCATCGGGTGCATCGTCCCGCGGACGAAGCACCACTGGCAGGCGCTGCGCACGCGACCGCCGAAGACCCCGGTGCGCCTCGGTCGACTGGCCGGCTACCGGTCCGTGCCGGTCGAGGCGGACGCGACCACGAGCCTCCCGTCCGTCGACGACGCCGTGACCCGCGCGGCGTCCCTGCTCAAGCGATCCGGCTACCGGGTCGAGCGGTTCGGCGACTCGGTGAGCGCGGAGCGCGGCTACCTGCGGGAGACCGGCAACCTCGTCTTCCACGCGGCGTTGGTCGGTGTGCTCGTGGCGGTCGGCCTCGGTGGCGGGTTCAGCTACACCGGGCAGCGCCTGCTGGTCGAGGGTCAGACGTTCTCGAACGTCCTCGGCTCGTACGACTCCTTCAACCCGGGCCGCTGGTTCCGGCAGACCGACCTGCAGGGCTACAACCTGACGCTCGACAAGTTCACGACGACGTACGAGGAGAAGAACCTCGACGCCCTCGGCCAGGCCCTCGACTACTCCGCGACGGTGACCAGTCGCGAGAAGGGCGAGGAGCCGAAGACCAGTCGCATCGGCGTGAACGACCCGCTCTCGGTCGGGGGGACGAACGTCTACCTGCTCGGGAACGGCTACGCGATGCAGGTGACGATCCGCGACGGCAAGGGGAACGTAGCGTTCCAGGACGTCGTGCCGTTCCTGCCCGAGGACGCGAACTACACGTCCACCGGTGTCATCAAGGTCCCCGACGCCTCGCCGTCGCAGCTCGGACTCGTCGGGTTCTTCTACCCGACGGCGTCGAAGCTGTCGACCGGGGCGTTCGCCAGTGCCTACCCGGACGCGCAGAACCCGCTCCTGACGCTGCAGGTGTACCGCGGCGACCTCGGTCTCGACAGCGGCGTGCCGCAGAGCGTGTACTCGCTCGACACCAGCGGTCTCGAGCAGATCGCCGGACGGCAGTCGAAGACCGCCAGCGTCGAGCTCAAGCCCGGCCAGACGAAGACCCTGCCGGACGGCACCGGCTCGATCACCTTCGACGGCGTGAAGCGGTACGTCTCGCTCGACGTGCACCACGACCCGTCGCAGCTGTTCGTCGCCGGCTTCGCGGTGCTCGCGGTGCTCGGGCTGCTCACCTCGCTGTTCGTGCCCCGCCGCCGCGTGTGGGTGAAGGCCGTCCCGCGTCGGGGAGCCGAGCACGGCGAGTACGACCTCGAGTACGCCGGCCTGGCGCGCGGCGAGGACCCCAACCTCGAGCGCGCCGTCGACGACATCGCCAAGAGGCACCTGTCGGACCTCGGAGTTAGGATCCCTGCGTGAACCCGGACATGACGACCAACCTCGCGACCTACTCGGTCGTCCTGACGTACTCCGCGATGGCGGTCTACGTCATCGCGTTCATCTCGTTCGCGCTCGACATGGCGAAGCGGTCCGGCCAGGTGGCGTCGGCCGCCGGTGCCGGTTCGGCTGCGCCCGCCGAACGCACCGTCGCGACGGTGCAGGGCGGCACGGTCGTGCTCGAGAAGGTCGACACCGGCCGGAGCAGTTCCGGCGGCGGTGGCACCAAGTTCGAACGCGTCGGCATGGCGATGACGATCCTCGCGCTCGTGCTGCACGTCGGTGCCACGGTCCTGCGCGGCATCGCGGCCGACCGTGTGCCGTGGGGCAACATGTTCGAGTTCTCGCTCACCGGCACGGCGCTGATCACGCTGATCTTCCTGCTCGTGCAGTTCTGGCAGAACCTGAAGTTCCTCGGTGTCTTCATCACCGGGCTGACGATCATCCTGCTCGGCATCGCGACCGTGAACTACTGGGTGCCCGTCGTCCCGCTGCAGCCCGCGCTGCAGTCGTACTGGCTCGTCCTCCACGTGTTCGTCGCGATCGCGGGCACGGGCTTCTTCGCCCTCGGGGCAGGGCTCGCCGTCGCGCAGCTCGTGCAGACCCACCGTCAGGGTCGCCCCGCGTCGAAGCAGCTCCGCTTCATGGAGACCCTGCCCGACGCCGACCGGCTCGAGGTCCTGACCTACCGCGTGCTGCTCGTCGGCTTCGTGCTGTGGACCTTCACGCTGATCGCCGGCGCGATCTGGGCCGAGCGCGCCTGGGGCCGGTACTGGGGGTGGGACACCAAGGAGGTCTGGACCTTCATCATCTGGGTCGTCTACGCCGGGTACATCCACGCCCGTGCGACCCGCGGATGGCGTGGTGCCCGGTCGTCGTGGCTGGCGCTCATCGGCTTCGCCGCGGTGATGTTCAACTTCTCCGTCGTGAACGTCTTCTTCAAGGGCCTGCACAGCTACTCGGGGCTGTGAGCCCCGCCGGGCGTCGCTGAGGCGAGCCCGGGACGGACGGGAGGGGGGGGGGCCGCCGGGCCCCCCCCCCCCCCCCCCGGGGGGGGGGGCCCCCCCGGGCGGGGGGGGGGGGGGGCGCCCGGGGGCGGGCGGGGGGGGGGGGCCCCCGGGCCCCCCCCGCCTCCCGTCCGTCGTGTCCAGGGCCACCTGGCTCGTGCGAGCGGGCACGATCTGTCACGCTCGGCGGTCGAGGCTGACGAGTCCCGCCCGTCCGGCGGACGTGAGCGGCATGTCCTGCGCGCTCGTCGCCGCCCGGACACCGTGCTGTCCGGTTGCTCGCTCGTCGTCGCCCGCCGCCGGCGTCTACGCCGCGGCGAGCAGGGCCTGGACCCGCTCGAGCCGCTCGAGCCACCACGACGTGCGCTCCGGTGACGTCGCGTTCCGCTCCAGCAGCTCCCGCGACACCTCCGCGCGACGCACCGGCACCCGACCGTCGACGGGCAGCAGGGGAGGTGCGGCGACGTCCGTCTCGAACATCGCGGCCGTCCCGAGTCCTGCCGCGTAGCCCGGGGACATCGCCGCCGCCGCGAGGAACGCACCGGTCCCGAGCCCGACCGAGGTGTCCAGCGCACTCGAGACCACGCACGGCAGACCGGCCTCGGCCACGATCGCGCGGGTCGCGGTGACCCCGCCGAGGGGCTGCGCCTTCACGACGAGCACGTCGGCCGCTCCGGCCCGGGCCACGGCGAGGGGGTCCGAGGCTCGACGGACGCTCTCGTCGGCGGCCACGGCCACGCCGAGCCCTGCGATCCGGCGCCGGAGCTCGGCGAGCTCCGGCACGGACCGGCACGGCTGCTCGGCGTACTGGAGTCCGTACGGTGCGAGTCGCTCGAGGGCCTCGACGGCGTGGTCGACGGACCAGAGCCCGTTCGCGTCGACCCGGACGGCCGCGTCCGGTCCCATCACGCGCCGGACCTCCGCGACCCGGGCGACGTCGTCCTCGATGCTCGTGCCGGGTTCGGCGACCTTGACCTTCGCGGTCGTGCAGCCCGGGTACCGCGCGAGGAGGTCGGCGACCGCGCCCGGCCCGACGGCGGGCACCGTCGCGTTCACCGGCACGGAGTCGGCTGCGGCGTCGTGCTCGTTCCACCCGAAGTCGACGGCGCTCCGGAGCCACGCGGTCGCCTCGCGGTCGTCGTACTCGACGAAGGGCGAGAACTCCGTCCACCCGGCGGGCCCGCGGAGCACCAGGGCCTCGCGGACGGTGATGCCGCGGAAGCGGACGCGCATCGGGAGCGCGACGACGTGGGCGTCTGCAAGGAGGTCGGCGAGGTCGGGGATCACACCGCAATCCTCGCGCACGTGGCGTGGCAGCGACCGGACCGGCGGCGCGACCGGACCGGCGGCGCGACCGGACCGGCGGCGCGACGGGACCGGCGGCGCGGGGTCGGCCCGCGTCCAGCGCTCCCGCCGGTTCCTCGGAGCCGACCGCCAGGGCCGCGCACTAGCATGCACCGGTCGGCCCAGCGTCGACGGCGCCACGGACCACCGTGGCACGTCCGTGTGGCGACCGAGGAGAGGGAGGGCCGGTGGCGTCGGATCCGCAGCAGCGCGCCGCAGCGCAACGTGCAGCCGCGCAACGTGCAGCCGCGCAGCGTGCAGCGGCCCAGCGTGCAGCGGACCAGCGTGCTCCATCGCAGCGGGCCGGCGCGCAGCCGACCGCTGCGCAGCGTGCGGCCGCCCCGGTGACGACCCGGCAGACCACCAGCGCCGCCGGCCGGACCGCCGCATCCCGGACCCCCGGCACGCGGTCCGACACAGGCGACTTCGAACGTCTGATGCAGCGGAACACGGTCGACCCCCGTGTGCTCGAACGGTCCGCCCGTCGGCGCCGGAACCCGATCGTCGGCAAGATCGCCCTCGGGCTCGCCGTCGTCTCCGCAGCGGTCGACGCCAGCGCCTTCGCGGTCTTCATGGGCGGGGACACCACCTTCGCGTTCGGCATCTGCTTCGTGGTGGTCTTCCTCACCCTCATCGCGGCGGTGCTCGGCTTCATCGCCGCGGTCGGTTCGTTCGGTCGCTGGTACGGCGCGGTCGGGGTCGTGCTCGCGTTCTTCGCGAACCCGGTCATCCTCATCGTGCTGCTCGTCGTCCTCGCCCCCGAGGCCCTGGCCGGCACGTAGCGCTCGCGCCGGGGTCGCACCCCGGCGATACGGTGGGGACATGGCTGCTCCCGTCTCCGACCTGTTCGACCCCGACGTCTGGACCGCCGCTCCGGTCGCGGAGCACTTCACCGACATCACGTACCACAAGCACGTGTCGCAGGGCATCGTCCGCGTGGCCTTCGACCGGCCCGAGGTCCGCAACGCCTTTCGTCCGCGCACCGTCGACGAGCTCTACCGCGCCCTCGACGACGCCCGTCAGGACCCGCACGTCGGCGTCGTCCTGCTCACCGGCAACGGTCCGAGCCCGAAGGACGGCGGCTGGGCGTTCTGCTCCGGCGGCGACCAACGCATCCGCGGCCGCAGCGGTTACCAGTACGTCGGCGACGAGGGCGCCCCGCCGGAGGGCGTCGACCCCGCCGCCGCCCAGGCGTCGATGGGCCGGCTGCACATCCTCGAGGTCCAGCGCCTCATCCGCATGATGCCGAAGGTCGTCATCGCCGTCGTGCCCGGGTGGGCGGCGGGCGGCGGGCACTCCCTGCACGCCGTCGCGGACCTGACGATCGCGAGCGCGGAGCACGGTCGGTTCAAGCAGACCGACGCCGACGTGGGCTCGTTCGACGGCGGGTACGGCAGCGCCTACTACGCCCGCCAGATCGGTCAGAAGCTCGCGCGCGAGGTCTTCTTCCTCGCCGAGGAGTACTCGGCGCAGCGCGCCTACGAGATGGGCGCGGTGAACAAGGTGGTCCCGCACGAGGACCTCGAGCGCGAGGCGATCCGCTGGGGCGAGACGATCCTCGGCAAGTCCCCGACAGCGATCCGCATGCTCAAGTACGCCTTCAACGCGGTGGACGACGGCATGGTCGGCCAGCAGGTCTTCGCGGGCGAGGCGACGCGCCTCGCCTACGCCTCGGACGAGGCGGTCGAGGGTCGCGACGCGTTCCTCGAGAAGCGCAAGCCCGAGTGGACCTCGTTCCCGTGGCACTACTGACCCGCGGGTCCCGACGGTGAGCCGCCCGCTGGTCCCGGTCGGCGCCTCCGACCCGTCGGCGGTGCTGCGCGGCCTGGAGGCTGCGCTCGCCGGCGGTCCCGCACTGCTCCCCGTCGCCGAGGGCACCCCGCCCCTGCCGACACCGCCGCCGTCGCACGTCGCGCAGCGGGTCGCCCTGGTGGTCGAGACAAGCGGGTCGACCGGCACCGGCAAGCGCGTGGCGCTGTCCTCGGACGCCCTGCTCGCGGGCGCCGCGGCCGCCGATGCCGCACTCGGCGGGCCCGGTCGGTGGGTGCTGGCGCTCCCGACGCACTACATCGCCGGCCTCAACGTCCTGACGCGTTCGATCGCGGCGGGCACGAACCCGGTCGTGGTCCCGCCGGGGCACTTCGACGGCGGCGCGTTCGCCGACGCGGTCGACCGGCTCGACGTCGGACCCGAGGCGCCGCGCCGCTACACGTCCCTGGTGCCCGTGCAGCTCGCCCGTGTGCTCGACGACCCCCGGGCCACCGCTGCCGCGACCCGCTTCGACGCCGTGCTCGTCGGCGGACAGTCCACCCCCGCGCCGCTCCGGCAGCGCGCCCTCGACGCCGGGGTCCGGGTGGTCACGACCTACGGCGCGAGCGAGACGAGCGGCGGTTGCGTGTACGACGGCACGCCGTTCGGGACGGTCCGCGCGGAACTCGTCGACGGCGCCCTCGAGCTGGCCGGGCCGATGCTCGCCGAGGGGTACCTGGACGACCCGGCGCGCACGGCGGACACGTTCGTCGAGCGCGACGGACACCGCTGGTACCGGACCGGCGACGCCGCGACGATCGGCGACGACGGTCGGCTCCGCGTGCTCGGCCGGCTCGACGACGTCATCGTCTCCGGCGGCGAGAAGGTCCCGCTCGGCGCGGTGGAGCGCCGGGTGCGCGAGCTGCCCGGCCAGGACGCCGCGGTCGTCACCCGGCGGGCCTCGGGGGAGTGGGGCGAGGTGCCGGTCGTCGTCACGGAGCGCCCGCTGGACCTCGACACGGTCCGCGCCCACGTCGCGTCGACCCTCGGGCGCGCAGCCCGCCCCGCGGCGGTCCTGGTCGTCGACGCGGTGCCGATGCTCGCGTCCGGCAAGCCCGACCGGCGGGCCGTCCGGGCGCTCGCCGACCCCGGGAGCGCACCGACCCCGTAGTCGTCACGGATACGATGGTCGGCCGTGGCACGTACGAAGAACAGGACCCCGGTCAAGGGCCGCAGCGGCAACCCGGCGAAGGCCGCGGCACCGCAGCGCACGAAGCAGCGGGCGACCGCGCGCGACTGGATCGGCGGAGCCCGGCTCCGCACGCTCACGCTCGGCGTCGTGCCGGTCGTGCTCGGCACCGGCGTGGCGTTCGTCGACTCCGGTGAGCCGGGTGACTTCGGCGCGTACCTCGGGCGCGACCACCACCTGGCGGTCGCCCTGCTCGCGCTCGCGGTCGCGCTGTTCCTGCAGATCGGCGTGAACTACAGCAACGACTACTCCGACGGCGTCCGCGGCACGGACGAGTTCCGCGTCGGTCCGGCCCGCCTCACCGGGGCGGGGCTCGCGAAGCCCCGCACCGTGCTCACCGTCGCGCTGACCTTCTTCGGACTGGCGGCGGTCGCGGGCCTGGTGATCGTGCTGCTCACCGGCACCTGGTGGCTGCTCCTCGTCGGCGCTGCCGCGATCGTGGCGGCCTGGTACTACACGGGCGGGAAGAAGCCGTACGGCTACAACGCGCTCGGCGAGGTCTTCGTCTTCGTCTTCTTCGGGCTGGTCGCCGTGCTCGGTACCCAGTACGTGCAGATCCGGGCGATCACCGCCAGCGGCTGGGCAGCGGCGGTCGCGGCCGGGTTCTTCGCCTGCGCCGTGCTCATGGTCAACAACATCCGCGACGTGGACGAGGACCGCCAGGCCGGCAAGCGCACGCTCGCCGTCGTGGTCGGTCGGCCGGTCGCACGGGTCCTGTTCGGCCTGTTCCTGATGCTGCCGTACGTCGTGCTGCTCTGGTTCGTGCTGCTGTACTTCCGTACGGGATTCGCGTACTTCTCGCTCCTGCTCGCGCTCCCGGCGCTCGCGATCGGCGTCTCGTCCCGCAAGCCGCGCGAGCTCATCACGGCGCTGCAGCTGTCGTCGTTCGCGTCGCTCGCGTACGGCGTCGTCCTCGGCGTGACCCTCGTGCTCCTGCCGTAGGGGCGGCCGGGCGAGCAGCGCGGACTACTCCGCGTCGTGCTCGCGACGTTCGCGGTGCCGGTCGGCGTCGGACACCGGCCGGTCGGCGACGGGCGCGTCGGTGTCCGCGGCGTCCGTGTCGGCGGCGTCGACGAAGTCGTCCTCGAAGTCCGAGTCGGCGTCCCGCTCCGGACGACCCCGGCGTGCGGCGATGTTCGAGGTCACCCGCCCCCGCAGCCCGGGCAGCGCGATGTACGACACGAGCAGGCCGATCAGCGCGGCGCCGATCGCCGCCCAGTACCAGCGCAGACCGATGACGAGCAGGACGGCCAGGGCCGCGGCGAAGATGCCGAGCCGGGCAAGGGTGTAGACGAGCCACGCTTTCACCCGACGATCCTACGTGCCGTCGTTCGTGCGCCGGCTGACGGGCAGGTCGGTCCCAGGCGCGCTGCCTAGAGTCGTCGCATGGTCCGTCTGTGGTTGATCGTCGCCGTCGCCGCCGTGGCCTTCACGGTCTACGCGGTCATCGACTGCGCGACCATGCCGCGTCAGCGCATCCGTTCCCTGCGGCGTGGGTGGTGGATCCTCCTCGTGCTCGTCCTGCCCGTGCTCGGCGGTCTGCTGTGGTTCGTGCTCGGCCGCGCTCCCGCCACGCCCGGCCCGGTGCCCCGGTACCGTGGACCCGAAGACGATCCCGACTTCCTCGGTGGCCCTCGCGGCACCGGGACACTCCGCACCGGAACGGACCAGGACGACGCAACCCTCCGAGACCTCGAGGACCAGTTCCGCGATGACCGACTCCGCGACGAACGACGCGACCGCGACGAACGAGACGACGACCGCTCCGCCGATCGCTGACGGACCGGTCGGCTCCGGCAGCCCGGCCTCCGACTTCGCGCTCGCGCTCCTGCGGGAGCTCGCACGCGCCGGCGTGACCGACGTCGTGGTGAGCCCGGGCTCCCGGTCGCAGGCACTCGCCCTCGCGGCGGTCGCCCTCGAGCGCGCGGGCGGCACCACCGTGCACGTCCGGCTCGACGAGCGGACGGCGGGCTTCTTCGCGCTCGGACTCGCGGTCGAGTCCGGTCGCCCGGCCGCGGTGGTCACCACCTCGGGCACCGCCGTCGCGAACCTGCACCCCGCCGTGCTCGAGGCGCACCACTCCGGCGTGCCGATGGTCGTGCTCTCCGCAGACCGGCCGGACGAGCTCCGCGGCATCGGCAGCAACCAGACCACCGTCCAACCCGGGCTGTTCGGCCCGGCCGTGTCGTTCGTCCGCGACGTGCAGGCGCCGACCGCGGACGGCGTGGTCGACGGCGACGCCGTCCGGACGCTCGCCCGCGAGGCCGTCGCCGTGGCGGCCGGACACACCGGCCAGCCCGGTCCCGTCCAGCTCAACGTCGCGTTCCGCGAGCCGCTGTCCGCAGGACTCCGGCCCGAGGACGTCACGGCCGTGCCGGACGACGAGGTCGACACCGAGCACGCCCGTCGTCGAGTGCACGCGGGACTGCCGGTCGCCGAGCTCGCGCCGGACGACGAGCCCGCGACCGTCGTCATCGCGGGCCACGACGCCGGCGAGGACGCCGAGCGGATCGCCTGGGAGCTCGGTGCGCCGCTGCTGGCGGAGGTGTCGAGCGGGGCGCGCTTCGGGCGGAACCTGGTCGTCGCCTACCGGGAGCTCCTCCGGGACCCGGAACTCGGCGGAGCGGTGCGCCGCGCCGTCGTCCTCGGGCACCCGACGCTCAGCCGCGAGGTGCCCGCCCTGCTGCAGCGGGGGGACGTCGAGACGGTCGTGGTCCGCGGACCGGGGGCCGACCCGTTCGACCCGGCCCGAGCCTCCCGACCGGACGCCGCCACCACCTTCGTGTCCGACGTCCGCGTGACGGGCCGCGCCACCCCGTCGCACCGCGCCTGGGTGGGACGGTGGGTGACGACGAGCCGCGCCCTCCTCGGGGACGGCGATGCCGGACCGGACCTCGACGCGAAGCGTTCGGGAGACCGCGCCGAGCGCAACCGGTACCTGCGTGACGAGGTCGCCCTGCGCCGTCGGCCGGTCGACCGCACCATGCTCGTCGACGCCGTGTGGGGTGCGACGTGGCCGCACGACCGCCTCGTGCTCGGCGCCTCGCAACTGATCCGGGTCGCCGACGCACACGTCCCCGGCAAGAAGGTCCGGGTGCACGCGAACCGTGGTCTCGCCGGGATCGACGGGACGGTCTCGACCGCGCTGGGCATCGCCGCCGCGCTCGAACGGACGCCGGACTCCGTCGGCACCACGCGGGTGCTCGTCGGCGACCTGACCCTCCTGCACGACCTCGGGGCACTCGTCACCGGGACCGAGGAGCCGACCCACCGCGTCCAGGTGGTGGTCGGCAACGACGTCGGAGGGGCGATCTTCCGCGGGCTCGAGGTCGCGGCGACCACTCCGGAGCAGGACATGCGGCGTGTCATGACCACGCCGCAGCACGTCGACGTCGAGCGGGTCGTGACCGGCCTCGGGTGGTCCTACCGCCGTGCTGCGACGTGGGCCGACCTCGAGGGCGCCCTCACCGACCCGGCGCAACGCCTGGTCGTCGAGGTCCCGCTGACCGACTGACGATGGGCGCGTGGGCGCGTGGGCGGGTGTGCGCGTCCGCACGCCCGGGCGTCAGGCGAGTGCGTCGCGGATCGGGCGGAACTTGAGCGCGGTCTCGGCGACCTCGCGGGCCGGCTCCGACCCGGCGACGATCCCCGCGCCCGCCCACGCGCGGACGGTCCCGTCGTCCTCGATCCGCGCACTGCGGAGCGCGAGCATCCACTCGCCGTCGCCGTTCGCCCCGAGCCAGCCGACGGGGCCGGCGTAGCGCCCGCGGTCGACGCCCTCGAGCTCGGCGACCAGGCGGACGGCGACGTCGGTGGGGGTCCCCGCCACCGCGGCGGTCGGGTGCAGGGCGTCGGCGACGTCGAGCGAGGTGGTGCCGACCGGCAGGGTCGCCCGGACGTCGGTGGCCAGGTGCCAGAGGTTCGGCAGCTGCAGGCGGAACGGCTCCGGGTCCGCCCGGACGTCGGTCGCAACGGTCCGGAGCGCGTGCAGCAGGCTCGCGATCGCGAACCCGTGCTCCTCGACGTCCTTCGCGCTCGACGCGAGTGCCTCGGCGGCAGCCCGGTCGGACACGGGGTCGGTACCCCGCGCCGCGCTGCCGGCGAGCACCCGTGCCGAGAGCTCCGTGCCGTCGGTCCGCGCGAGGGTCTCCGGGGTCGCACCGACGAGACCGTCGACGGCGAACGTGACGCACTGCGGGTACGCGGCCGCCAGGTCGAGCAGGACCGCGCGGCGGTCGGCACCGGCGGGCAGCGTCCCGACCAGGTCGCGCGCCAGGACGACCTTCTCGGCCTCGCCCGCGGTGATCCGGCGCACCGCGTCCGCGACGGCCGCGGCGTAGGCGTCCTCGTCGACCTGCCCGGGGCCGAGGGCGACCGAGACGTGCCCGCCGACGGCCGGCACCGGGACCGAGGTCCGTGAGAACGTCAGGGGTGCGGGGTCCGGGGTCGTGTCGACGGCGGTGAGCCAGGCCTTCCCGCGGCGCCTGCCGATGACCACGCGGGGCACGACGAGCACGCTCTGCTCGGCGGAGTCGTCGGCGAAGGCGAAGGACCCGAACGCGACGAGTCCGGTGCCGCGCAGCTGCACGGGGTCGTCGACCGTGGCGCCCCGCACCAGGTCGCGCCACACCGCCGACGCGCGGCGCATCCGGTCGGGGCCGGAGAACGTGAACCGCGCCGCCTCGCCGATCCCGACGATGCCGTCCCCGCTCCGGACGAAGGCCAGCGGCGCATCCCGCAGGGTGTGGCGGAGGACGTCCCCCGGGTCGTCGAGGATCCGGGTCGAGACCGTGAGCGTGGGGGTCGCCGTGGTGGTTCGGGTCACGACCCGATCGTACGCGTGCGGCGACCCGCCGGACCCCGGCCGGGCGTCCGGGCAGCGGTGGGCCGCGACCTCTAGGATGGTGCGGTGAGCAGAGCGGACCTGAGCAAGCGGCCGGACGAGGTGGCGGCCATGTTCGACGACGTCGCCGCGAAGTACGACCTCACGAACGACATCCTCTCGGCGGGCAACGCCCCCCTGTGGCGCGTCGCGACGGTCCGAGCGGTCGACCCCCAGCCGGGCGAGACGGTGCTGGACATCGCCGCCGGGACGGGCACGAGCGCGGCTGCGTTGGCGAAGAAGGGTGCCGAGGTCACGGCGCTCGACCTGTCGGCGGGCATGATCGCCGTCGGACGCGAACGACACCCCGAGATCACGTTCGTCGAGGGCGACGCCGAGCACCTGCCGTTCGACGACGACACCTTCGACGCGGTCACGATCTCCTTCGGGCTGCGCAACGTCAACGACCCCATGCAGGCGATCACCGAGATGCTCCGGGTGCTCAAGCCCGGCGGCCGTCTCGTCATCTGCGAGTTCTCCACGCCCCCGATGGCGCTGCTGCGCTTCGGGTACGGCGCGTACCTGAAGCGCGTGCTGCCGGGCATCGCGCGCCTGTCGAGCAGCAACCCGGCGGCGTACCGGTACCTGGCCGAGTCGATCGAGGCGTGGCCGGACCAGCAGGTCCTCAGCCAGTGGCTGCGCGGCGTCGGGTTCACGATGGTCGCCCACCGCAACCTGACCGCCGGCATCGTCGCGCTGCACCGCGGCCGCAAGCCCGTCGCCGGCGAGGTGCGCGAGTCCGTCGCCCGCCGGGCGAAGGCGCGTCGCGAGCACCAGCACACCGGCGAGCAGCCGAGCGTCGAACCCGGCGACGCCTGACCGGTCACCAGACCCCGAACACGGAGCAGCACTTGAACCCGAGCGTCCCGGTCGCACGTCGCGCACCGAGCCTCCGCGCCTCGCTGGGCATCGGCGAGCGGTTGTTCGCGACCCCGTCCGAGCGGCGCTTCATCAGCGCGGTCGACGACGGGCTCGAGCTCGTCGAGCAGGGCCTCGAGGAGGCCATGCGCTCGACCGACACGCTGGCGGACACCACGAGTCGGTACCTGCTCTCGGCTGGCGGCAAGCGCATCCGGCCGACGCTGACCCTGCTCATCGCGCAGCTCGGCAACGGCGTGACCGACGCGGTGGTCAAGGCTGCGGTGAGCATCGAGACGACGCACCTGGCGTCGCTGTACCACGACGACGTCATGGACGAGGCGCCGGTCCGCCGCGGGGTCCCCGCCGCGCACGTGACCTACGGCAACAACGTCGCGATCCTGACCGGGGACCTGCTCTTCGCGCGGGCCAGCCTCATCACGGCCGACCTCGGGACCGAGGGCATCCGGATGCAGGCGGAGACCTTCCAGCGGCTCTGCATGGGGCAGCTGCACGAGACGACCGGCCCCCAGCCCGAGGACGACCCGGTCGAGCACTACATCCAGGTGCTCAGCGACAAGACCGGGTCGCTCATCGCCACCGCGGCCCGTGCCGGTGTGATGTTCTCCGGTGCCGACCGCGCCTACCTCGAGGCCGTCGGCACCTTCGGCGAGAAGGTCGGTGTCGCCTTCCAGCTCGTCGACGACGTGATCGACCTCGCGCCGGCGAAGGACCGCACCGGCAAGATCGCCGGCAACGACCTGCGTGCCGGCGTGGACACCCTGCCGCTGCTGCAGCTCCGTCGCCTCGCCGCCGGTGACGACGGAGCAGCCACCCTGCTCGCCCGCATCGAGCACGACGTCAAGGACGCCCCGGACGACGCGGTCGACTCGGCGCCGTACCAGTCGGCCGTCGCCGCACTGCGGGAGCACGAGGCGACCACCGCGACCCGTACCGTCGCCGTCCGCTGGGCGGAGGACGCGGTCGCCGCCCTGGAACCGCTGCCCGACGGCACCGTGAAGCGCGCGCTGACGCGGTTCGCCGAGTCCGTCGTCGAACGCAGCCGCTGACACGAGGGTCCGTCACGGCCCACCGGGAGCCCCCGCCCGAACGAACTGGAGACATCAGTGCCCACCCTGCGAATCGCCATCGTCGGCGCCGGTCCCGCCGGCATCTACGCCGCGGACATCCTGCTGCGCGAGGCGCACGGCACCGACGTGTCGATCGACCTCTTCGAGCAGCTCCCCGCGCCCTACGGGTTGGTCCGCTACGGCGTTGCCCCGGACCACCCGCGCATCAAGGGCATCGTGAACGCCCTGCGGGACGTGCTCGACCGCGGTGTCGTCCGGCTGTTCGGCAACGTGCGCTTCGGCGAGGACATCACGCTGGACGACCTCAAGCAGCACTACAACGCGGTGCTGTTCTCCACCGGCGCGATCAAGGACGCCGAGCTCGACGTCCCCGGGATCGACCTCGACGGCTCCTACGGCGCGGCCGACTTCGTGAGCTGGTTCGACGGACACCCGGACGTGCCGCGCACGTGGCCGCTCACGGCGTCGAGCGTCGCGGTGATCGGCAACGGCAACGTCGCGCTCGACGTGTCGCGCATCCTCGCGAAGCACGCGGACGACCTGCTGCCGACCGAGATCCCGGCGAACGTGTACGAGGGGCTGCAGGCGAGCCCGGTCACCGACGTGCACGTCTTCGGACGGCGCGGTCCGGCCCAGGTCAAGTTCACCCCGCTGGAACTCCGCGAACTCGGCGAGCTCCGCGACGTCGACATGGTCGTGTACGACGAGGACTTCGACCACGACGAGACATCGCTCACCGCGATCCAGACCAACAAGCAGGTCATGGTGATGAACCGCGTCCTGGAGCAGTGGCGCACGCGCGAGGTCGGGCAGGCCAGTCGCCGGCTCCACCTGCACTTCTGGGCGAAGCCCGTCGAGATCGTCGGCGAGGACGGCCACGTCACGGCGTTGCGGTACGAGCGCACCCGGCCGAACGGCGAGGGCGGCGTCGAGGGCACGGGGGAGATCCGCGAGCTGCCGGTGCAGGCCGTGTACCGCGCGGTGGGGTACTTCGGCTCCCCGCTGCCCGGTGTGCCCTTCGACGAGAAGACCGGCGTGATCCCGAACCGCGAGGGCCAGGTGCTCGACGAGGACGGATCGCCGGTCCCCGGCGTCTACGCCACGGGCTGGATCAAGCGCGGCCCCGTCGGGCTGATCGGGCACACCAAGTCCGACGCGATGGAGACCGTCCAGCACATCGTCAACGACCAGGCCTCCTGGTGGGCTCCGGCCGATCCGTCGCCCGAGGCGGTCCCCGCCCTGCTCCGCGAGCGCGGCGTGGACTACACCGACCTCGACGGCTGGCACGCGCTGGACGAGCACGAGCAGGCCCTGGGCGCTGCGGAGGGACGCGAACGCATCAAGGTCGTCCCGCGCGACGAGATGGTCGACGTCTCCCTCCGACGCGCCTCGTCGCCCACGAGCTGACCGCAGCACGATGACCGCCGCACGCCCCGCACCGCCCGCCGCGGTGCGGGACGTGCTCGTCGCGCCCGGTCGCCTGCAGGGCGTCGACGTGGCGCGGGCGCTCGCGCTGCTCGGCATGATGGCCGCCCACGTCGGCGGCATCGCGGACGAGGTCGACTGGGGAGACCCCGGCACCTGGTCCGCCGTGGCGCACGGACGGCCCTCCACCCTGTTCGCGGTGCTCGCGGGCGTCTCGATCGGTCTGACGAGCGGACGGACGGATCCTCCCGGTCCACCGGTCATCGGGCGGATCCGAGCGCGACTGGCCATCCGGGCCGCCGCTGTGGTCGCCGTCGGGCTCCTGCTGATGGCACTCGACACACCCGTGTACGTCATCCTCCCCACGTACGGCGCGCTGTTCCTGCTCGTGCTCCCGGTGCTCCGCTGGCGCTCGGTGTGGCTCCTCGTCGTCGCGTCCGTGTGCGCACTGCTGTCACCGGTCGTCGCGCTCGCGGTCGTACCGCTGTACGAGGGCGCCGGGATGTGGGAGGTGCAGCTCGGCCTCGTCTACCCGCTGGTCACCTTCCTGGCGTACGTCCTGGTCGGCCTCGCGGTCGCCAGGATCGGCCTGGAGGCACGGCGTGCGCAGGTCGCGCTCCTCACGTCCGGCGCACTGGTCGCGGTCGTCGCGTACGTGGTCGGGAACGTCACGGCACCGGTCCCGGCCGGTGCCGTGTCCCAGGCGTTCCCCGGGGTACCGTGGGCGCCGGACGGCAGCGGGGGAGCGTCGGCCCTCGCGCAGCTGCTGCTGTCCCCGCGCGACCACTCCTCGTCGGTCGTCGACGTCGTGGCGACCGCCGGGGTCGCGGTGGCGGTGATCGCCCTGTGCGCCCTGCTGTTCGACGGTCGCGGTCGGACCGCCGCGCGGATCGCGTTCCCGCTCGCCGCCGTCGGGTCGATGCCGCTGACGGTCTACGCGGGGCACCTGGTCGTCATCGCGCTGCTGCCGGAGTACCCGGAGTCGGGCGCGGTGTGGGCGTGGTTCGCGATCGGGTCGGTGCTCTTCGCGATGCTGTGGCGTGCGTTCCTCGGGAGCGGGCCGCTGGAGCGCGTGGTCGCGCGGCTCACCCGACTGGTGCCGGCCGCCCGCTGACGAGTGGGGCGGTGATCCTGGAGCGCGCCCAGGGCGACCGGGGAGGCGGGCGTGCGCCGCGCCTCCCGGCAGGGGCCTACTGCAGGGCGGCGGTGAGCCGCGCGACGTTGTCGAGGACCTGCGACCGGCGCGGGCGCTCGAGCCACGCGTCCAGCGTGAGCTCGAAGGACGCGTCCTTGTACGCGTCCTGCACGCCGCGCAGCGCGTCGACGAAGCGCTTGCCGCGCACCATGACGGAGACCTCGAGGTTCAGGCTGAAGGACCGCATGTCCATGTTGCTCGACCCGATGACGGACACGTCGTCGTCGATGGTGAAGTGCTTCGCGTGCAGGATCGTCGGGGCCCGGTACAGCCAGATACGGACGCCGGCGCGCAGGAGCTCCTCGTAGTAGGACCGCTGCGCGTGCCACGTCATCGCGTGGTCTCCCATCTCGCCGACGAAGAGCTCGACCTCGACCCCGCGCTGGGCGGTCGTCGTGATGGCGTAGCGCATCGAGTCGTCCGGCACGAAGTAGGGGGAGGTGATCGACACCTTCTCCTGGGCCGCGTAGAGCAGGGCGTTGAAGAGGCGCAGGTTGTTCTCGCCGTCGAAGCCGGGCCCGGACGGCACGACCTGGCAGTCGAGCGCGTCGCCGCGGTCGGCGCGCTGCACCGGGTCGCTCTCGCGGAGCAGGAGTTCGTCGGTCTCGCTGTACCAGTCGGTCACGAACAGGGCGTTGAGCCCGGCGACGACCGGCCCCTCGAACCGGGCGAACAGGTCCTTGTAGACCATGCCCTTCTCGATGTGCGACTTCAGGTCGTACGACGGGTCGATCAGGTTCTGCGACCCGGTGAAGGCGACCGACCCGTCGATCACCATGATCTTCCGGTGGTTGCGGAGGTCGGGGCGCTGGAACTTCCCCTGCAGCGGCTGCAGCGGGAGCATGAGGTGCCACTCGATGTTCGCGCGGTCGAGGAAGGCGAGCGTGTCCTTGTAGCCCGGGTACCCACGGCTCGCCCAGTGGTCGAGCAGGAACCGGACCGTCACGCCGCGGGCCTGCGCCCGGGCGAGGGCCTCGAAGTACGGCCGGGTCGTGTCGTCGAGCGTCGCGATGTAGAACTCGACGTGCACGAAGCGCCGCGACTGGTCGATCGCGCGGGTCATCTCCTGCACCGACTCGTACGAGTCGGGGTAGAGCTCGGCGGAGTTGCCGCCGACGAGCGGCATGGCGCCGAGCTCACGGTTCAGCTTCGTCACGCTCTCGAGCCACGGCGGCCACGGGTGGTCGCGGCGCACGCGCTCGATGCCCTCGGTCTGCTCGAGGATGTACGCGTTGATCTCCGTCTGCTTCTCGCGACGGGCCTTCGGCAGCTTCGTCGACCCGATGACCAGGAAGACGACGAACCCGATGTACGGGATCAGGAAGATCGCGAGCAACCAGGCCGTCGCGGTCTGCGGCTTCCGGTTGTACGGGACGTAGATGATCGAGAAGACGCGGATCGCCAGGTCCAGCAGGACCAGGAGGACGGTGACCGCGACGCCGAGCCAGTGCTCCACGGGGTGCGGCGCTAGCGGAAGTTGATGAACTGCAGCGGCACGTCGAACTCTTCACCCTTGAGGAGCTGGATCGTGTTCTGCAGGTCGTCGCGGCTCTTCGAGGAGACGCGGAGCTCGTCACCCTGGATCTGGTTCTTCACGGTCTTCGGGGCGTTCGCGCGGAGGAACGCGCCGATCTTCTTCGCGACGTCCTGCTCGATGCCGTTCTTGAACTTCACCTCGATGCGGTACTCCTTGCCCGAGGGGTAGGGGTCGCCGGCGTCGAGGCTCTTCAGCGAGATGTTCCGCTTGATCGCCTTGCTCTGCAGCACGTCGAGGACGGCCTTGGCTCGTTCCTCGGAGTTCGCCTTGATGAGGACGTCCTCGCCGCTGAACGCGATCGACGCGTCAGCGCCCTTGAAGTCGTACCGCTGCTCGATCTCCTTGGCGGCCTGGTTGAGGGCGTTCTCCGCCTCCATCTTGTCGACCTTGCTGACCACGTCGAAGGAACTGTCTGCCATGCCGCACAGCCTAACTGCGTGGCGGGGTGCCGGTTCGGTGGTCACGAGCACCCTCCGGAGTCCGGTATGCTCTTCAGCGCGCCTTCGGTTGGTGACCACACCGGCCGGGTGCGCACACGGCAAGTTACCCAAGCGGCCAAAGGGATCTGACTGTAAATCAGCCGGCGTAGCCTTCGGGGGTTCGAATCCCTCACTTGCCACATCGAGCAGCCCCGTCCACCACGGACGGGGCTGTCGCCGTTCCCGGGGTCTGTCGAACCTGGGGTCCGTGCTGTGCCGATGGTGGGCTGGCGTCCTTCCTGGTCGCGATCCGGCAGGCTGGGGTGCATGCCCGACACGCTCACCCCCGCCCAGTTCGCCGACCTCGCCGAGTCGATCGCCCGCGAAGCCGCTGCGCTCGCAGCACGCCGACGTGCGGAGGGCGTCGAGGTCGCCGACCGGAAGTCGAGCATCGTCGACGTCGTCACGGCTGCCGATCGCGAGGTCGAGGACCTCGTCCGCACCCGGATCGCCGAAGCGCGACCCGACGACGGCTTCCACGGCGAGGAGTCCGGCTCCGGTGCCGGGTCGACGGGCATCACGTGGGTGGTCGACCCGATCGACGGCACGGTCAACTACCTGTACGGCAGCGAGCAGTACGGGGTGAGCATCGGCGTGGTCCGGGGGAGTGCGGACCCGACGCAGTGGGAGGCGCTCGCGGGGATCGTCGTGGCACCGGCGACCGGCACGGTGTGGCGCGCGGTGGCCGGCGAGGGCGCGACGCGCGACGGGATCCCGCTCCGGGTGTCGACGCCGGCATCGCTCGCCGAGACGCTCGTCGCGACGGGGTTCGGCTACACCGCCGACCGCCGTCGTGAGCAGGTCGCGGTGCTCGCCGGGCTGATCGGGGAGGTGCGGGACGTCCGGCGCGCGGGAGCTGCGTCGCTCGACTGCTGCGCGGTCGGGGCCGGAACGGTGGACGCCTACTACGAGCGCGGCATCAACCCGTGGGACATGGCAGCCGGTTCGCTCGTCGCCGCCGAGGCCGGGGCGTCCGTCCGGATCTGGGAGGCCGGCGGCACGCGGTCGTTCCTGTTCGCCGCGCCGGCGGTGGCGGACCAGCTCGAGGCCCTCGTGCGCGGGCTCGAGGCCGAGGTGCTCGCCGACTGACCGCGGGTCGGTGCGGTGCTGCGCGGGCTGCACGGTCGTGCACGCGACTGGCGGCGCGGGACCGCCCCTGCTAGCGTGCTGCAGTCCCGTTACCTGCTCGTTACCAACGAGCGCCCCGTGCCCCGATCAGGATCAGCCCCGAACACATGCCCCACGCCTCCCAGCCGACCGTGCCGACGCCCACCCGCTCCGAGACTGCGACCGAACCGGTCGTGCACCTGACGCGACGCGCCCGCATCGAGGCCGAGCGTCGTGCCGCTGCGACGGTGCCCCCGCGTCCCTCGACGGCTCGGCAGTCCCCGGTGGTCGCGCCGTCGTCCGACGAGATCGTCGCCCCGGTGACGCCCGCCGCCCCGGCCTCCCCGATCGACCTCGCCCCGGCCTCGCCGGTCCTGCCCGCGCCGTCCGCGGGTACGGTCACGCCGCCGGCCCCCGCCTCACCGGACGTCGCGCCGACGGTCCACGCCGCTCGGACACCCACCCCCGTCGTGGAGACGGTCCGTCCCGCCGAGGTGCGACGGTCCACGCCCGCTCGGACTCCGCGTGCGCGTCGGTCGACCCCGGCCGTCCGTGTCGACCGCGCGACCCGCCACATCGGCGGTGCGACCGCAACTGTCACCCCGGCCCCGAGCCGCCGTGGGGACGCCTTCCGTCGGAACGCCTCCCGCGTCACCGCCGTGGGGGCGCTGCTCTTCGCCGCCGGGCTGGTCGTCTCGACCTCGCTGCCGGCACAGGCCCTCTGGGTCCCGCCGGCGGACACCACCACGGCCCGGACCACCGCCGCGGGCGACGGCCAGTCGCTCAGCGTGGGCGACGGTGCCGCGGACGCGGAGACCACCCGTGACCAGTACTCGGTCACGGCGGCGACGCAGTACAAGAACGTCGACGCGTCGAGCTTCTCGAACGACCCGAACGGCTCGATCCAGTGGCCGTTCCTGACCGGCGTCCCGATCACCTCGGGCTTCGGCGGTCGTCAGGTCGAGGGCTGCTCGTTCTGCTCGACGAACCACATGGGCGTCGACTTCGCCCCCGGCGAGGGCACGCCGATCCGGTCCGTCGCCGCGGGCACCGTCATCAAGGTGCAGGCGCACGACGGCGGGTTCGGCAACGACGTCTGGGTGCAGCACGACGTCGACGGCAAGCAGTTCGTCAGCGTCTACGGACACATGAAGGACGGCACGTTCAAGGTCGTCACCGGGCAGGAGGTCGCCGTCGGTGACGAGCTCGGCGAGGTCGGCTCGACCGGCAACTCGACCGGGCCCCACCTGCACCTCGAGATCCACGTCGGTGGGGTCCCCGTGGACCCGCTGGCCTGGCTCCGCGCGAACGCGAACTAGCGGAGGAGCGGCGGCACGCCCGGGCGTCACGGCCGGTTCCCGAGCACCGCCGCTCGTCTGCTACGCTCGTCTGGTGCCGCCGAGCGGCACTCGCCCCGATAGCTCAGTGGTAGAGCACTTCCATGGTAAGGAAGGGGTCGTCAGTTCAATCCTGACTCGGGGCTCCGACCCGGAGCTGTTGTTGCTCCGGATCTCCGGCGGGGTAGCTCAGTTGGTTAGAGCACACGACTCATAATCGTGGGGTCACGGGTTCAAGTCCCGTCCTCGCTACCACAGGCCCGGCGGCCAGGTCGCCGGGCTTTCGTCGTTCCCGGGGCCACCGTGATCCCGGGCCCACCGTGACACCCGGGCAGCGCGCGGTCCGGGCCAGGGCACCATCGGGCTCGTCGGCGCTCGACGTGCAGCGCGGTCGGACCGCCCGATCCTTCCCCTAACAGGCGGTGTACCTGGCGTGATCGGGCATGCCTGGTCGTTCCGCCGGACCAGGTACGCCCGTTCCGGCCTGGAACGCCCGATCCGACCAGGTACGCCCGAACCTCAGCGCGGGGGAGTGGCGAGCACGCCCGCGGCGCGGAGCGCTCGCTCCAGCGTCGCCTCCACCTGCTGCCACGCGCTGCGACGGCGCCCCGCCCCGATGCCCCCACCGGACACCGCCGTGCCGTGCTGCGCGTGGCGGAGCGTGATCGTGGTCGACGTCCCCGTGACGGTCGTCGAGAGCTCGTACCGCCGGAACTCCCGCGACGGGTGCACGAGCGCGCCGAGCAGGATCGTCAGCAGCCGGTTCCCGGTCGTCGCGGTGATCGTGCCACCCGTCGACTCGACCCGGTGTCCGGCCTGACGGAGCGCCGCGCCGGCGACCTCCATCGCGGTGCAGCGGTCTCCCGTGTGGACCGCGTACTCGGTCGTGTGCTCCATGCGTCCCTCCCCGTCCCCGGAGTCGTGCTCTCGGTGTCCCCCCGGACGCCGTGGGCCGAGCCTAACCGATGCAAGCTCATGGAACGGGAGCGTGTCGCGGGTGCTCGGTAGACTCGCACCCGTGTCAGTGAACCCCGAGCTCGTCGGCAGGACGTTCCCGCCGGCCCAGCCCTACCTGGTCGGTCGCGAGAAGGTGCGCGAGTTCTCCCGCGCCGTGTTCGCGACGAACCCGATCCACCACGAGCCGGACGCCGCCCGCGCCGCCGGGTACGCCGACGTCGTCGCACCGCCGACCTTCGCCGTGGTCGTGCAGGAGGCAACGCTCGCCCAGCTCCTGGCCGAGCCGGACGCCGGCATCGACTTCTCCCGTGTCGTGCACGGCGAGCAGTCCTTCACCTACGACCGGCCGATCGTGGCCGGCGACGAGCTGACCGCCACGCTCACCGTCACCAGCGTCAAGACCCTGGGTGGCAACGCCATGGTGACGGCGGAGAGCACGATGCAGGATGCCTCGGGGGAGCACGTCGTCACGGCGACCTCCACCCTCGTGGTCCGAGGAGACGACGCATGACCACCGCACCCGCCACCGCGCTCGAGGTCGGCACCGTCGTCGCCGAGCGCGAGGTCCACCTGACCCGCGACGCGCTCGTCCGCTACGCCGGAGCCTCCGGCGACTTCAACCCGATCCACTACCGCGACGACGTCGCGGCGTCGGTCGGCCTGCCCGGGGTGCTCGCGCACGGCATGCTCACGATGGGCCTCGCCGTCCAGCCCGTCTCCGAGTGGCTCGGCGACCGCGGCTGGGTCGAGCGCTACGGCGTCCGTTTCACCCGCCCGGTCGTCGTCGACCCGGAACAGGGCGCGACCGTCGGCGTGGTCGCGAAGGTCGGCACCGTCGACGACCAGGGCCGTCCGCAGCGCATCGACCTCACCGTGACCGCCGCCGGGCAGACCGTGCTCGGCAAGGCGCAGGTCACGGTGGTGTTCCGCTGACCGTGGCGACGCGATTGGCCGACCTCACGACGTTCCGGGTGGGTGGCCCCGCGGCGACCCTCCTGGTCGCCGACACGACCGACGAGCTCGTCGCGCACGCGCAGACCGCGTGGCAGGACGACGAGTGGCTCGTCGTCGGCGGCGGCAGCAACCTGCTCGTCGCCGACGAGGGCTTCGCCGGCACCGTCGTGCTGGTCCGGACGCACGGCGTGGACGCCGAGCCGGACGCGGACGGCGTCACCGTCCGCGTCGCGGCCGGTGAGCCGTGGGACCGGTTCGTGGCGACGACCGTCGAGAACGGTTGGACCGGCCTGGAGGCGCTCAGCGGCATCCCGGGCACGGTCGGTGCCTCCCCCGTGCAGAACATCGGCGCCTACGGGGTCGAGCTCTCCGACGTGCTCACCCGGGTCGAGTTCCTCGACGCGTCGACGGGGGAGCGCGCGTGGGTGGACGCGGCCGAGCTGGCGCTCGGCTACCGCACCTCGACGCTCAAGCACGGGCGTCGGGGCGTGGTGCTGACGGTGGAGTTCCGCCTCGGCACGACCGTCGACCAGGGGGTGCCGGTCCGGTACGCCCAGCTCGCCGGGTCGCTCGGCGTCGACCTCGGCACCCCGGTCGACCCGCTGACGATCCGCGAGACGGTCCTGCGGCTCCGCGCCGCGAAGGGCATGGTGCTCGACGACGCCGACCCGGACACCTGCAGCGCAGGTTCGTTCTTCACGAACCCGATCGTGTCGGCCGGGTTCGCCGAGACACTCCCCGCCGAGGCCCCTCGTTGGCCGGTGGGCGACGACGTCAAGCTCAGCGCCGCCTGGCTCATCGAGCACGCGGGGGTCCACCGCGGGTACGCGGTCCCCGGGTCGCACGCCGCCATCTCGTCGAAGCACACCCTCGCGCTGACGAACCGTGGCGGAGCGACCGCCGCCCAGGTCGCCGAGCTCGCGCGGTACGTCCAGGTGACCGTCCTGAACCGCTTCGGGGTCTCCCTGGTGCCGGAGCCGGTCGTGGTGGGGGACCTGCTCGCCGCGAGCTGACCGGCGGACGCACGCCGCGCCTCCCGGCCGATCGTCAGGGTCTCGCGGAGCGCAACGTGGGCGGTTCCTCGCAGCGGTACAGCGCTGCGAGGAACCGCCCACGTTGCGTGGTGCGGAGGGGGTCTACGCGGAGAAGAACGCCGCGAGGCGGCGGACGCCCTCGGCGATGTCGTCGTCGCCCAGCGCGTAGGACATCCGGATGTAGCCGGAGGGGCCGAAGGCCTCGCCCGGGACGACCGCGACCTCGGCGTGCTCGAGGATCAGGTCGGCCAGCTCGAGCGTCGTCGTCGGGGTCGAGCCCGCCCACTCGCGGCCGAGGAGCGCCGTGACGTCGGGGTAGACGTAGAAGGCGCCCTTCGGGGTCGGGGTGACGAAGCCGGGGATCGCGTTGAGCCCCTCGACGATCGTGCGGCGGCGGCGGTCGAACGCCTCGCGCATCGCCGCGACCGGCTCCTGCGGGCCGGTGAGCGCTGCGATCGCGGCGCGCTGCGACACGTTCGCCACGTTCGACGACAGGTGCGACTGCAGGTTCGACGCGGCCTTCACGGCATCGGCCGGGCCGATGAACCACCCGACGCGCCACCCGGTCATGGCGTACGTCTTCGCGACGCCGTTGACGAGGATCGTGGTGTCGGCCAGGGCCGGTACCGCGTCGAGGATGCCCGTGAAGGCGACGTCGTCGTAGACCAGGTCCTGGTAGATCTCGTCGCTGATCACCCAGATGCCGTGCTCGAGCGCCCACTCGCCGATGGCCTTCGTCTGCTCGGCCGAGTACACCGAGCCGGTGGGGTTCGAGGGCGAGCAGAAGAGCAGCGCCTTGGTCTTCGGGGTGCGGGCGGCCTCGAGCTGCTCGACCGTGACGAGGTAGTCCTGGTCGCTGCCGGCGAAGACCTCGACCGGGGTGCCGCCGGCCAGGGCGATCGCCTCGGGGTAGGTGGTCCAGTACGGGGCGGGGAGGAGGACCTCGTCACCCTCGTCGACGACGGTCTGGAAGGCCTGGTAGACGGCCTGCTTCCCGCCGTTCGTGACGATGACCTGCGACGGGTCGACGGTGATGCCGGACTCGCGAGCGGTCTTCTCGGCGATCGCGCGCTTGAGCTCGGGCAGGCCCGTCGCGGGCGTGTAGCGGTGGTTCGCCGGGTCCTGCACGGCCAGGACGGCCGCCTCCACGACGTGCTGGGGCGTGGCGAAGTCGGGCTCGCCCGCGGCGAACGAGATGACCGGGCGACCGGCGGCCTTGAGCGCCTTCGCCTTGGCATCGACCTTGAGCGTCGCGGACTCGGCGATCGCGGCGATGCGCGACGCGATGCGCGGACGGTCGGAGGTCGCGTCGACGGAGACGGACTCGCCGGAGGTCCTGGCGTGCTCGGGGGTGGTGGACTCGGGGCCGGGGGCTGCGGTGCTCACGGCCGCCAGCCTACCGGGGCGGCACGCCGGGAGGAGGGGCCGAGTGGACAGCGTGTGACGGACTCCCGTACACTCGACCACCGGCGCACGGAACGGTGACGGAACGTGCGCCCAGGGGTTCCGACCCCTACAGGGCGGTGGCTCAATTGGTAGAGCAGCGGTCTCCAAAACCGCAGGTTGCAGGTTCGAGTCCTGTCCGCCCTGCAAGTCTGGAAGGTGTGAAGGTGGCGAGCAAGGACATGGAGACGACGACGGACGACGTCGTCGCGAAGGCCAAGGCCGACCGTGCTCAGCGTGGTGGCCCGATCGCTGCCGTCGTCCTCTTCATCCGCCAGGTCATCGGCGAGCTCCGCAAGGTCGTCACACCGACCCGCAAGGAGCTCTTCAGCTACACCGGCGTCGTGCTCGTGTTCGTCGTCGTGATGATGATCCTGGTGTCGATCCTCGACTTCGTCTTCGGACTCGGCGTCGGCTACGTCTTCGGCAACGGTCCGACGGTCTGATCCGTCGTGGGCCGGCCCGAGCGTGGCCGGTCCGACAGCGGTCGCTCCGCGTCCGTTCACCAGACCGGAACCCGGCAGGAGTACGGTCGCCCGAGACGGCGACGGGAGCACCCGCTCCGGCCGAACACCCGATCCGCACCACCGAACGGAAAGAATCGACAGTGTCTGACTACTCCCGCGACGACATCGACCTCGCCACGGCTGCCGAGCAGTCCTCCGAGGTCGAGGAGAACCAGGAAGGCGACGTCGAGACCGCCGAGGGCCGATCGGTCGAGTCCGCCGAGGAGCGCGCGATCTCCGTCGAGGACGAGGACGACGACTCCCTCGGGCTGAGCGACGAGCCGGACGACGGAACCGTCGACACCTCCATCGACGAGGCGCTCACGGCGCTGGCCGAGTCCCGTGACCCCGAGGCCGACGCCGTCGTGGACGACGCGCTCGAGATCGACTCCGCCGACGAGGCCGAGGCAGCCGTCGAGGCCGTCGAGGACGAGGAGGAGACCGAGCTCGAGGACGCCTCCGCAGCCGAGGCGAACGAGACGCTCGCCGCGGACGAGGCGCTCGACGCCGACGAGACCGACGACGAGCCCGCCGAGGTCGACCCGTACGACGCCTTCAAGGCCGAGCTGCGGATGAAGCCGGGCAAGTGGTACGTCATCCACTCCTACGCGGGCTTCGAGCGCCGCGTGAAGTCGAACATCGAGAACCGCATGATCTCGATGTCGATGGAGGACTCGATCTACCAGGTCGAGGTCCCGATGGAGGACGTCGTCGAGATCAAGAACGGGCAGCGCAAGCTGGTCACCCGCGTCCGGATCCCCTCGTACGTGCTCGTCCGCATGGACCTCAACGAGGACTCGTGGTCCGTCGTCCGCCACACCCCCGGCGTCACCGGCTTCGTCGGCAACGCCCACAACCCGACGCCGCTGCGCTTCGACGAGGCGTTCGGCATGCTGAAGTCGCTCGTCCAGGTCGCCGAGGCCGCCCCCACCAAGGGCGGCACGAAGTCCGGCGGTGCCGCACAGGCGCAGCCGCAGGCCGAGGTCGACTTCGAGATCGGCGAGACGATCACCATCAAGGAGGGCTCGTTCGCGGGCCTGCCGGGTTCGATCTCCGAGATCAAGCCGGAGAGCGGCAAGCTCACCGTCCTCGTCTCGCTGTTCGAGCGCGAGACCCCGGTCGAGCTCAGCTTCGACCAGGTCACCAAGCTGTAGTAAGCTACTGAGGTTTGGCCCCGCGTGCTGTGGCATGCGGGGCTTCACCGCGGTCCGGATCCGCCGGGCCAGCGGGAGAGTGCACGGGTCCCCGTGCGTTCGATTCCAGGAGGAAGCACAACATGGCACCGAAGAAGAAGGTCACGGGCCTCATCAAGCTGCAGATCAACGCGGGCGCCGCCAACCCGGCCCCGCCGATCGGTCCTGCGCTCGGTCAGCACGGCGTGAACATCATGGAGTTCTGCAAGGCGTACAACGCCGCGACCGAGTCGCAGCGCGGGAACGTCGTGCCGGTCGAGATCACCGTCTACGAGGACCGTTCGTTCACGTTCGTCCTCAAGACCCCGCCGGCCGCAGAGCTGATCAAGAAGGCTGCGGGTGTGCAGAAGGGGTCCTCGACCCCGCACACGGTCAAGGTCGCCAAGATCTCGATGGACCAGGTCCGTCAGATCGCCGAGACCAAGCAGGCCGACCTGAACGCCAACGACATCGAGCAGGCCGCGAAGATCATCGCCGGCACCGCTCGTTCGATGGGCATCACGGTCGAGGCGTAAGCCTCAGCGCCCCACACACCCCGACCCCTTTCCGTGGGAGAGCCTCGCCGGCTCGTCAACCACGTAGCTCCTGAGGAGAACACCATGGCGAAGAAGTCCAAGGCCTACCAGGCCGCGGCCGCGAAGATCGAGGCCGACAAGTTCTACACCCCGACCGAGGCAGTCGCCCTCGCGAAGGAGACCGGCTCGGCGAAGACCGACTCCACCGTCGAGGTCGCGCTGAAGCTCGGCGTCGACCCCCGGAAGGCCGACCAGATGGTCCGCGGCACGGTCATCCTGCCGCACGGCACGGGCAAGACCGCCCGCGTCATCGTCTTCGCCGTGGGCGCTGCGGCCGAGGCCGCCATCGCTGCCGGTGCCGACGAGGTCGGTGGCGACGAGCTCATCGCGAAGGTGGCCGAGGGCTACACCGCGTTCGACTCCGCCGTCGCGACGCCGGAGCTCATGGGCAAGGTCGGTCGTCTCGGCAAGGTGCTCGGCCCGCGTGGCCTCATGCCGAACCCGAAGACCGGCACCGTGACCCCGAACGTGGCGCAGGCCGTCAACGACATCAAGGGCGGCAAGATCGAGTTCCGCGTCGACAAGCACGCCAACGTGCACTTCGTCGTCGGCAAGGCCTCGTTCACGCCCGAGCAGCTCGACGAGAACATCTCGACCGCGCTCGAGGAGATCGTCCGCCTGAAGCCGTCCGCTTCGAAGGGCCGCTACATCATGAAGGGCGCCGTCTCGACGACCTTCGGTCCGGGCATCCCGCTCGACGTCAACGCCATCTGATCGACTGATCGGATCAGGAAGGCCCGCACCGACTCCGGTGCGGGCCTTCCTGCGTCCCGGGCCCTGTCCCGATAGCGTGGCAGCGTGCGGACCCTCGTCAACTCCCTCCGGCTCGTCGCCCTGATCGCCGTCGTGGCCGCGGTGCTCGCGCAGTGGCTCGTGACGTCCCGGACGCCCGGGTACGTGTTCTGGAACTTCTTCGGCTACTTCACCATCCAGTCGAACATCGTCATCGCGGTGGCGTTCGCACTGACGCTCGTCGCTGCGGCCCGCCGGAAGCGCGGTGACCTGCTGCTGAGCGGCTTCCGCGGGGCGGCGACGGTGTACATCGCCACGACGGGCGTCGTCTACAACACCCTGCTCGTCGGGGCCTCGGTGTCGAACTCCGTGCCGTGGTCGAACGACGTCCTGCACAAGTGGATCCCGGTGTACGCCGTGCTCGACTGGCTGCTGTTCTCCGACCGGGCGCGGCTGCTCCTCCGGCACGTGTGGTGGTTCCTGGTCTACCCGGCCGTGTGGCTCGTCGTGGTGTTGGTGCGCGGCGGCACCGACGGGTGGGTCCCGTACCCGTTCCTCGACCCGGCGCAGGGCTACCTCGTCGTCGCCCTGTACTGCCTCGGCGTCGCGGTCTTCATCGGGCTGATGGGCATCCTCGTGGTGGGGATGAGCCGGCTCCGCCTGGTGAAGGTGCCGTGACGGTCTGAACCCGCAAGGACTGGACCCGGAACGCCCGCAGCTTGTCGAGCACCAGGTCGGCGAGCTGCACGAGACCGCGGATCTGGTCGTCGTCGCGGTCGACCCACCGGCACTCCGGCTCGTCGGCGACGGGCACGAAGTCGTCGTGGCGTTCCCACACGAACAGCGTGCGGTCGGCGCCGAGGACGTACTGCTGCCACCAGACCTGGCGCAGGTAGTGCCGGGGGATGCTCCGCCAGGCCTTGCCCGTGGTCTTGATCTCGGCGAGCACGAGGCGCTGCGAGGCGTCCCAGCCCACTCCGTCGGGCGTGGCGAGGTGCGCACGGTTCGTGCTGGCGTGGAACAGGTGCGCGGACGGTTCGATGCCGTGGGTGGCGGCGACCCAGGCGGCGATCACGGGCTCGCGGTCCTTGCCGTGCTCGGTCCAGGCGTTGCCCGAGAACCGGGAGCCGTAGCGCTTCTCGGCGACGACGGCCTCGACCGCGCGGAGCGACGCGAGCCGTGCGACGTCGGTCGCGGTGATGCCCATCGCGCGGGCACGGAGCCACGCGACCCGGTCCGACGAGTGGGCGACGATGCGTTCGGTGTGCCCGCGGAGTGCGGTGAACGCGTCGTGGACGCCCGGCGCAGAGCGCGGACCTGCGGCAGACCGACCGACGGGAGCGGCGTCGCGTGCGGCCGACCGTGCGCCGGACGAGGCCGGCGTGGCGGAGGCGGGGAGGGCCTCCAGGCCGGGGTCCAGGTCGCCCCACAGCGTGGGCTGCACGATCGTCACCCGACGATTCTCACCCCGCGGACCGACAGGGCGCGAACCGACGCGCGCGACGTCCGCGTTCAGGAGACGAGCGCCCGCCCCTCCGCGTAGGCGACGAGCTCGTCGACGCCGGCGGGGGAGAGCGCGTAGCCGATGGCCAGCGCGGCTGCACCCTGCAGCGCGGCGACGGACCCGGCCCGGGACTGGGCGATCACCAGGTGCTCGGTGGCGAGGGGCATCGAACGGGCGTAGACGACCTCGCGGACGCCGGCGAGCAGGTGCTCCCCGGCACGTGTGATCGAGCCACCGAGCGCGATCACCGACGGGTTCACGAGCGAGACGCACGTGGCGAGCACCTCGCCGATGTCCCGTCCGGCCTGCCGAACGGCACCGATCGCGTCGAGCTCCGAGCGCTCGACCAGAGCGATGACGTCTCCGCTGGTGTGCACGTCGTGACCCTTCGCCCGCAGGGCGCGTGCGATGGCCGGGCCCGAGGCGACGGCCTCGAGGCAGCCGGTGTTGCCGCAGTGGCACGGCACGTCGCCGGCGCGCGACACCCGCACGTGACCGATGTCGCCAGCGGTGCCCTGTGCGCCGCGGCGGAGCTGCCCGTCGGAGACGATGCCCGACCCGATGCCGGTCGCCACCTTGACGAAGAGGAGGTGGTCGACGTCCGCCCAGCCGTGCGCGCGTTCCCCGAGCGCGGCGATGTTCACGTCGTTGTCGACCAGGACGTGCGCGGACAGGTGGCCGCGCAGCCAGCCGGGGACGTCGAAGCCGTCCCAGCCGGGCATGATCGGCGGGTTCGCCGGACGGCCGGTCGAGAACTCGACGGGACCGGGGACGCCGATGCCGATCGCGACGACGTCGCCACGGGTGCGGCCGACCTCGTCGAGCAGTGCGTCGACGGTCTCGACCAGCCAGGTGAGGGTCGGGACCGGGCCGGCGGCGATGTCGATCGCGGCCTCCCGCGTCGCGAGCGGGGCACCGACGAGGTCCGTCACGGCGACCCGTCCGTGCGAGGCACCGAGGTCGGCGGCGACGACGAGGCGGGCGCGGGGGACGAGGGCGACCTGGGCCGGCGGCCGACCACCGGTCGACGCAGCGGTCTCGACGGGGCCCACGAGGCCCACGTCGACGAGGGCGTCCAGGCGCACGGCGATGGTCGAGCGTGCGAGTCCCGTCAGGGCGGCGAGCTCCGCCCGGGTCCGCGGCACGCCGTCGCGGAGGATCTGGAAGAGCTCGCTCGCTCCGACCGGAGGCGACGCTGCCGTCCGGGTGAAGTCGACCATGTCGGGAGTGAAGCACACATCGAACGCGCCACGCAACGAAGACTGTCGACGATGTCACAACTTTTGCTTGACCGCCGACAGAAGCGGTCATAGTGTGACGCTCGATCACTGACGATCCACCATCTCGACGAGGAGAACCCCCGGTGACCCAACCCCTGTCGGTCCAGCTCTACACCGTGCGTGACGCCCTCTCGGCGGACCTGCCGGGCACGCTGCAGCGCATCGCCTCCATCGGGTACACGAACGTCGAGGCCTTCGGGTTCGTCGACCGTGCCGAGGAACTGCGTGACGCCCTGGCCGCGGCCGGCCTGCAGGTCCCGAGCGGCCACGCCCGTCTGCTGGACGCGGGGGAGCAGGACCTCGAGCGCATCTTCCACGCCAGCGTCACGGTCGGGCTCGGCACCCTGATCGACCCGCACATCGACGAGGCCCGCTGGACCACCCGCGAGGACGTCGAGGCGATCGCCCGCGAGCTCAGCGCCCTGGCGCCGCGCGCCGCCGACCACGGGCTCGTGCTCGGGTACCACAACCACGCGTTCGAGTTCTCGAACCGCATCGACGGCGTGAGCGCCTACGAGGTCTTCGCCGACGCGCTGTCCGACGACGTCGTGCTCGAGCTCGACACCTACTGGGTGACAGTCGGCGGTGACGACCCGGTCGCCATCCTGGGCAAGTACGGCGACAAGGTGCAGTTCCTGCACGTCAAGGACGGCGACGGATCGCACGACGACAAGCGGCAGGTCGCGGTGGGGAACGGCATCATGCCGATCCGCGACATCGTCGCCGCGGCGCCGGACGCCCTGCACGTCGTCGAGCTCGACGACCACGACGGGGACGTCTTCCAGGCCGTCGCCGACTCCTACGCATTCCTGCAGGGAGTCCGCGCATGAGCACCACCGACACCACCGCGACCCCGTCCGCGGACACCGCGCGTCGCACGGGCCCGGTCGGCGTGGGCGTCATCGGCGCCGGCGTCATCTCGGACCAGTACCTGTCGAACCTCACGGTCTTCCCCGACGTCGAGGTCCGCTTCATCGCCGACATCGACGAGCCGCGAGCCGCCGCCCAGGCCGAGAAGTGGGGCGTCGCCGGGTCCGGCTCGGTGGAGCAGCTGCTCGCCGACGACGACATCGAGATCGTCGTCAACCTGACGATCCCCGCAGCGCACGTCGAGGTCGCCCTGCAGGTCCTCGCCGCCGGCAAGCACGTGTGGGGCGAGAAGCCCTACGCGCTGGACCGTGAGAGCGCGACGCGGCTCCGCGACGCGGCGCGTGCTGCGGGGAAGACGGTGAGCGTCGCTCCGGACACCTTCCTCGGCGCCGGGCTCCAGACCGCGCTCCGCACCGTCCGCGAGGGCCGGATCGGCACCCCGCTCAACGGGTTGACGCTCTTCCAGAGCCCCGGCCCGGAGTCGTGGCACCCGAGCCCCGAGTTCCTCTTCGCGGTCGGCGCTGGTCCGCTCTTCGACATCGGCCCGTACTACATCACCACCCTCGTGCAGGCGTTCGGCCCGGTCTCGAAGGTCACCGCCACGGCGTCGAAGGCCCGCGCCACGCGGACCATCGGCTCCGGCCCGAAGGCGGGTACCGAGTTCCCCGTCGAGGTCCCGACGAACCACTCCGCCCTGATCCAGTTCGAGAACGGCGGGAGCGCCCAGAGCGTCTTCTCGTTCGAGTCCGACCGCGGCCGCACCGGCTTCGTGGAGATCGCGGGGGAGACGGGCACGGTCGTGTTCCCCGACCCCAACAACTTCGACGGTGACACCGAGCTCTACGCGCACGGCGCCGAGGAGCCCGAGACGATCCCGGCGGTCGGCTCCACCTACTCGCGCGGCACCGGCGTGGTCGACCTGGCCCGCTCGCTCCGCGCCGGCGAGGAGAACCGGGTCCCCGGCGCCCTCGCCTTCCACGTCCTCGACGTGATGGTCTCCATCGCCGAGGCAGCCGAACGTGGTGAGACCGTGCTCGTGGAGAGCACCGTCGCACCCTCCCCGACCCTCCCCGAGGGCTGGGACCCCGCGGCGTCCACGCTGGCCTGACGGCCCGCGGCTCCCGGTCGAGGTCGACCAGGGGCGGGACACCGCACCACACAGCAGCACCCGACAGCACGACCAGCACCACGCACCACCTCCTGCACCACCTCAACGACGAGAAAGTAGAGAGTCATGCGCACTGCCATCCGCGCACTGGCCATCACCGCGGCCGCGGCACTCACCGTGACCGGCCTCGCAGCCTGCTCCTCGGGATCGTCCGGTTCGTCCGGCGACTCGAAGACGCTCACCTACTGGGCGTCCAACCAGGGCACGTCCCTGCAGAACGACAAGGAGGTGCTCACCCCCGTCCTCGAGAAGTTCACCAAGGAGACCGGGATCAAGGTGAACCTCCAGGTCATCGGTTGGAACGACCTGCAGAACAAGATCCAGACCGCCGTCACCTCGGGCCAGGGCCCGGACGTGGTCAACATCGGCAACACCTGGGCGACGTCGCTCCAGGCCACGGGCGCCTTCCAGGAGTTCGGCGACTCGGAGATGCAGGCCATCGGCGGCGCCGACAAGTTCGGCAAGGTCGCGCTCTCCACCGGTGGTGCGCCCGGCAAGACCGTCACGAGCGTCCCGCTCTACGGCCTCGCGTACGGCCTCTACTACAACAAGCAGATGTTCAAGGACGCCGGCCTCGAGGCACCCACCACCTGGGAGGACCTCACCGCCGACGCGAAGAAGCTCACCTCGGGCGACAAGTACGGCTTCACCATCGCCGGTGGGTCGTACACCGAGAACGCGCACTTCGCCTTCATCACCTCCGCCCAGAACGGCGGCGAGTGGTTCGACAAGGACGGCAAGCCGACCTTCACGGACGAGGCGAACGTCGACGGCATCAAGCGCTACATCGACCTGATGCAGTCGGACAAGGTCGTCAACCCGTCGAACGCGCAGTACGACAACGGCACGCAGGCGGTGTCGGACTTCGCGAACGGCAAGGCCGCGATGATCCTCACGCAGAACAACGCGAACGCCACCATCACGTCGCAGGGCATGACCGCCGACCAGTTCGGTGTCGTCCCCTTCCCGACGACCGCGGACGGCAAGGACATCGCGTCCTTCCCGGCCGGCATCAACCTGTCGGTCTTCAAGAACACGAAGAACAAGGACGGCGCGCTCAAGTTCGTCAAGTACATGACGAGCGAGGACACGCAGGCCACGCTGGACAAGCCGTACTCGGCCCTCCCGGTGCTCGCCTCGGCTGCTGACTCGGTCACCGACGAGCAGACCAAGACGTTCCTCGACATCTACAACAACAAGGCGAAGCCGCTCCCGCTGGTGCCCGCCGAGGACCAGTTCGAGTCCACGGTCGGCAAGGCGATGAACGACATGTTCGCCAAGATCGCGACCGGTTCGACGGTCTCCGACAGCGACATCAAGTCGGCGCTGCAGACCGCGCAGGACCAGGTCTCGCAGTCGGTCGGCTAGTCGGCCTGGAGGCCCGGGGCGCGTCCGCAGGACGTGTCCCGGGCCTCGCCCCTCCACACCCGGCCCCGCGCCGGGGGTGAGCCGATCGGCTCACGCTGGTCGTCCCTCCAGGCCGCTGCCACGGCCCGGTGGACGACGCACCCGATCCCGTCCTCGCCGGAAGGCCACCACCCATGACCACCTCGGTCCTGCCCGACTCCGAGCGCATCGACCTGACCCACACCAAGGCGCCGACCCTGTCGGGCCCGCAGCCGGGTCGGAAGCCGAAGCGCCACTGGTTGCCGTACGCGCTCGTCGCGCCGGCGATCCTCTTCGAGCTGCTCATCCACATCGTGCCGATGCTCGTCGGCATCTGGATCTCGTTCATCCAGCTCACCAAGTACTTCATCGCGAACTGGGGTGCCGCTCCGTTCGCGGGGTTCCGGAACTACTCGGTCGTCATCGACTTCGACCAGGCGATCGGCAAGGGCGTCCTCAACTCGTTCCTCATCACCGCCGGCTTCACGGTGCTCGTGGTGGGGCTCTCCTGGACCTTCGGCATGGCCGCCGCGGTCGCGCTGCAGAAGCCGTTCAAGGGCCGCGGGCTCTTCCGCACGCTCTTCCTCGTGCCGTACGCGCTGCCGATGTACGCCGGCATCATCACCTGGAAGTTCATGTTCCAGCGCGACTCCGGCGCGATCAACCACATCCTGGTCGACCAGCTCGGGCTGTTCGGCGGACAGGGACCGTTCTGGCTCATCGGGTCGAACGCCTTCGTGTCGGTCGTCGTCGTGGCGATCTGGAAGACCTGGCCGTTCGCGTTCCTCATGCTCATGGCCGGTCTGCAGTCCGTGCCGAACGACGTGTACGAGGCTGCCTCGGTCGACGGCGCGAAGCCCTTCCGGCAGTGGCGCTCGATCACCCTGCCGATGGTCCGACCGGTGAACGTGACGCTCGTGCTCGTGATGTTTCTCTGGACGTTCAACGACTTCAACACGCCGTTCGTGCTCTTCGGTTCGACCGCGCAACCGCCGGCGGCCGACCTGCTCAGCTTCCACATCTACAACGCGTCGTTCATCACCTGGAACTTCGGCTCCGGGGCCGCGATGAGCGTCCTGCTCCTCATCTTCCTGCTCATCGTCACGGGCATCTACCTGGCCGTGACCAACCGGAGGTCCGTCCGTGCGTGAGACAGTCGGCGCCAAGTCCTTCAAGGTCATCGTCCTCGCCCTCCTGACCCTGTTCACGGTGGTCCCGCTCTACGTCATGATCACCACGGCCATCAAGCCGCTCGGTGACGTGCAGAACGACTTCACGTGGATCCCGACGAACATCACGTTCCAGCCGTTCATCGACATGTGGACGACGGTCCCGCTGGGGCAGTACTTCATCAACTCGCTCGTGGTCTGCACGGTCGCGACGCTGTTCTCGCTGATCATCGCGACGTTCGCCGCGTACGGTGTCTCGCGCTGGAACTTCAAGGGCAAGAGCACCTTCACCACGGCGGTGCTCTCGACCCAGATGTTCCCGGGCGTGCTGTTCCTGCTGCCGCTGTTCCTCATCTTCACGAACCTCGGGAACGCGCTCGGCATCCAGCTCGTCGGGTCGTGGCTCGGCCTGATCATCACCTACCTGACGTTCACGCTGCCGTTCTCGATCTGGATGCTCGCAGGGTACTTCGAGACCATCCCGCGCGAGCTCGACGAGGCCGCGATGGTGGACGGCTCCGGCCCGATGGGCGCGCTGTTCCGGGTCATCCTGCCGTCGGCCCGTCCGGGTCTGGTGGCGGTCGGCATCTACTCGTTCATGACCGCGTGGGGAGAGGTCCTCTTCGCCTCGGTGATGACGAACGGCAACGGGTCGACGCTCGCGGTGGGTCTGCAGCAGTACTCCACGCAGACGAACGTGTACTGGAACCAGATCATGGCGGCGAGCCTGGTCGTGAGCATCCCGGTCGTGGTGGCGTTCCTCATCGTGCAGCGCCAGTTCGTGGCCGGTCTGACTGCGGGCGCGGTGAAGTAGGCGCCGCTCAGGCCCGCCTGCCGACCCGAGACTCGGGCTGGGCGACACTCCTCGCGGCCGTCGGGCCGAGAGACGTCGCACAGCCCGAGTCTCGTCACGTGTGCAGCGCGATCGATCAGACAGGATGGAAGCATGACCGGGACCCGTGGGCGGCAGCTGCTGCCCGGACAGACCAGCCGGGTGCACGTGTACGACGTGGCCTCACGGACGAGCCGACTCGTGTTCGAGTCGAGCGAACTGCTGGTCGAGGCGCCGAACGTGCTGCACGACGGCACGATCGTCCTCAACGGCGGGGGTGACCTCTGGCTCCTCCGGCAGAGCGGGGCGGTGCTCGACGAGACCGCGCTGGTGCCGGTGCCGATGCCCGGCGTCGCCGAGATCAACAACGACCACGTGCTCGACCCCGCGGGGGGATCGGTCGTGGTGAGCGCCCGGGACGGCGAGCTGTACCGCGTGCCGCTGCCCGACGGTGGATCGGCGACGCGCATCACCGACACCGCGTCGGTGCTCCCGGTCGTGCGGAAGTACTACCTGCACGGCATCGCCCCCGACGGCTCGGCCCTCGCCGCGATCGTCGGGGAGCGCACACCGGAGGGCGTCTGGACGACCGACGTCGCCCTCGTCGACCCGCTGACCGGGGCCACGACGTTCCTGACCCGCGACGAACACCCGGACGACGGCTGCACGATCACGCCGGACGGGCGGACGCTCCTGTTCACCACCGAGCGCTTCACGCCGGGCACCGCCCAGCTCGCGTCGCTCCGGCTCGGTGGTGACGGCGGTGGTGCGGGGGACGGCGGTGTGGGCGACGGTGCTGCGTCCGACGGTGCTGCGGGCGACGCGGTGCGGATCACCGCCGACGACCGTGTGAACTGGTTCCCGCACCTGTCACCGGACGGCGCGCACCTGCTCTACCTGTCCTACGAGCCCGGCGTGCAGGGGCACCCCGCGGACCACCCGGTCGAGCTGCGGCTGCTGCCCGGGGTCCTGGCGCGTGGTGCACGGATCGCCGTCGTGCCCGAGACTCTCGTCGCGCTCGACGGCGGTCAGGGGACGGTCAACGTGCCGCCCTGGTCGCCGGACTCGCGCTGGTTCGCGTACTGCGACTACCCGGTGGCCTGAGCGCGTCGAGCGACCACCGTGCGCGGGTCAGCCCGCGTCGCCGTAGGTACGACGGAGGTGCTCGGCGTAGCCGCCCGGGGTCCTGCCGGTGAAGCGCCCGCTCGTCACCACCGGGAGCTCGGTCGTCGCCCGCACGTCGAGCCCGAGTGCCCGTGCCCGTTCCACCAACCGGACGTCCTCGTGCTCCGGCACGGGGTCGAACCCGCCGAGCGCGGTGTCGGCGTCCGCCCGCACGCCGAGGTTCGCGCCGTGCACGTGCCCGAGCGTCGCCCCCGGCGGGTGCGCCACCCGCCAGCGCTCGAGCACGGCGGGGTCGAGGTCGTCCGGGTCGGGGACCACCGCGCCGACGAGCAGGTGCGCCCCCGCGAGCAGGGCGTCCACCTGCTGCACGAGCCACTGCGGATGGACGCGCGAGTCGGCGTCGGTGTGCGCGAACCAGTGCCGAGCGGGCGACACCGTCCGGGCGAGTGCCCTCGCGTGCGCGGTCCCGACAGCCCGCGCACGCCCCACGCCGACACGGGCCGAGGTCCGGACGTGCAGTCGCCCGGTCCGCCACGCCGGGTCCGCCCGTCGCGCCGCCTCGACGATGCCGGCCGTGCCGTCGGTGCAGCCGTCGAGGACGAGCGTGACCCCCGAGCGGACCGACGGGTGCGCCGCCTGGAGGGCCTCCACGGCCGCGGCGAGCGCGTCGAGGGCGGCGCGGACGGTGGTCTCCTCGTCGTGCACGGGGACGACCACGTCGATGCGTGCCGCACTCACCGGACGAGTCCCTCGGCCCGGCCGACCGAGGTGACGGCCGGGCCCGGCAGCACGCTGAGGACGAAGTCCTCCTCGACGTGGTGCACGAGCGCGGGCCGCGGCCAGCGGGCGGCCAGCCGGGCGTCCACGGTGTCACCGTCGGTCACGGCGTCGTCGTCGGGATGGCGCCAGTGGCAGGCGACGAGCACGCCGTCGTCGTCGAGCGTCTCCAGCACCCGGTCCACGGTCCGGTCGAGGTCGTCCGGCGACAGGTAGTAGCCGACCTCGGAGAGCACCACGAGGTCCCACCGCCCCTCCGGCCACTCCGCGGGGAACGCGGCCGTCTCGAAGCGCGCGTCCGGGGCGCGGTGCCGTGCCTGCTCGATCGCCGCGGCGGCGACGTCCGTCCCGAGGACCGCGTCCGCCCGTCCGGTCAGCGCCGCGGTGAGCACCCCGGTCGCGCAGCCGAGCTCGAGCGCCGACCGGAAGCGGGGACGGGGCAGCGCGGCCAGGGTGACGGCGCGCTTCCGCTGCTCGTACCAGGATCCCTCGAAGTCCCACCCCTCGGGCTTCCGGGCGTAGTGCGCGTCGAAGGACTCCCGCGAGCGGGACCGCAGCGGCGCGAACAGCCACTCCTCGGCGCGCAGGTGGTGGGCGGCGTGGCGGTCGTCGACGATCGCCTCGTCCCCGGGAGCGCCCGACAGCGGCAGCGTCTGCGAGGGGTACGCGGCCAGCGCCCTGGCCTTCCGGTCGCGGACGTCGGCGTCGAGGACGAGCGCGCGGGCCCGGTCCCACGGCGCGGTCGGGGCGGCGGGGTCGTCCCAGTGCCACGCCCACACCGGGTACGCGAGCAGGTCGGCCCCCGGCGTCGCGGCGACCACCTGCTCCGCGACCTCGCCGGCGATCCGGTGGTCGCGGTGGCCGTCCCCGCGCCACGGTGCGACGACGAGCGTCGGACGCGGCGCCCCGGCGAGCCGGTGCTCGAGTGCGGCCCGCAGCACGTCGGCGTGCTCGCGCACTGCGCCGTCGGGCACGTCGAGCTCGGTGGCACCGGCGGTCGGGTGCAGGACCCGGAGCGCAGCCCGGAACTCGTCCGACCGACGCGGGGCCAGTTCGGCCGGCGTCGTGGTGGGGGAGTCGGGGTGGGAGCGCTCGCCGCGGGTGACGAGGAGCACGTGGACGGGGATGCCGGCGTCGGCGGCCGTCGCGATCAGTCCGCCGGCGCCGAGGGTCTCGTCGTCCGGGTGCGGCGCGACGACGACCACGGCGCCGACGCCGTGCAGGTCGACCGGCACCGCGGGCACCGAGCGGAGGAACGCCGTCCAGGCCTCGGGATCGGCCCCGGGCTCGCGGTGGTCGAACCGCACCGCACGCCCCGTCACCACGCGACACCGCCGCGCTCGACGACGATCCGGCCGACACGGGCGAGGTCGCGCTCCCCGTGGTCCTGCAGCACGTAGAGCCCGAGGTCGGCGACCCGCGCGGCGACCGCGGGGTCGCTCGTCAGCGGAGCGGGGCCGAGCGTCGCGACGACGCGCTGGGACACGGCGTCGACCGCGCGACGCACCCGCGACCGCGTCACCTGCGCCACGAGCGACCAGTCGGTGTCGTCCGACCCCGATGCGTCGATCTGGGCCGCGGCGGTCGCGAGGGCGTCCTCGGCGTCGGCGAGGTCGACCACCGTCGCGCCGAGCGCTGCCCGGAGCAGCGCGGCGTCGGGGCGGTCCACCGTCGCGGACCGGAGCAGCCGGGCGAGCCCCACGGCTCCACCCCACCAGCAGGCCGCGACGCCGATGCCGCCCCACGCGAAGCCCGGACGGGTGAGGTACCAGCCGGGTGCACCGACGGCCGTCGCCCGGACACCGGAGAAGTCGACCGGACCGCTCGGGACGTCGGGCATCCCGCGTGCGACCCAGGCCTCGTCGTGCGGCGCGACACCCTCCTGTCGCAGGTCGACCGCGAACAGCTGCCGCCCGTCCCCGACGTGTGCGGTGACGAGCGCGTGCGAGAGCGTCGATGCGAGCGAGCACCACGGCTTCGTGCCGTCGAGCCGGACCGCGTCGGCACCGGCGTCGTTGTCGGGGGTGGCGGTGAGCGTCGTGCCCGGCGCCTCGGCCGCGAAGACGCCCCACGTCGAGCCCTCCGGAGCGGTGGAACCGGCCTGGGCGAGGATGCCGAGCGCGTCGAGGTGCGGCTCGACGGTGCGGGCGAGCGCGACGTCGGCGGCGGCGACGGCCGCGAGTGCCGCGAACGCGCCACCGGCGGTCCCTGCGGACAGGGGTGGAGCGGCGTCGGCCAGCCAGCGTGCGAAGGCGAGCCGGTCCTGCGGGGACGAGCCGGTCCTCCCGGCCGTCGCCTCGACGTCTGCGGTGTCGACGTCCGTGACGGACGGGGGCCAGGCCGGGGATCGCAGCATGAGGTCGACGCTACGGGCGACCGCCCGGGGGGCTCCTCGGGGAAGCGTCTGCCGGGCCACCGGACCGATCGGACGATCCACAGGGCAAGGAGGGGCCGTCCACAGACGGCCCATAGGAACCGCACCGATCCTCGATGACGTGACCATCTCGCAGCCCGCCGCAGCCCCTCGCCTCACCCGCGCCGACGGCACGCCGTTGCGCATCCTCGTCGTGGACGACGAGGCCAGTCTCACCGACCTGCTCTCGATGGCGCTCCGCTACGAGGGCTGGGACGTGAAGAGCGCGAACAGCGGGCAGGACGCCCTGACGACGGCACGCGAGTGGAAGCCCGACGCGATGGTGCTCGACGTGATGATGCCCGACCTCGACGGCCTGCAGGTGCTCGGGCGGCTGCGGCAGAACAACGACGACACCCCGGTGCTGTTCCTCACCGCCAAGGACTCCGTCGAGGACCGCGTCACCGGGCTGACCGCGGGCGGCGACGACTACGTCACGAAGCCGTTCTCCCTGGAAGAGGTGGTGGCGCGCCTCCGCGGGCTCGTCCGGCGCTCGCAGATCTCGGTGTCCGAGGCCGGCGACTCCCGGATCGTCGTCGGTGACCTGGTGCTCGACGAGGAGTCGTACGAGGTGTCCCGCGCCGGCCGGCCCATCGAGCTCACCGCGACCGAGTTCGAGCTGCTCCGCTTCCTCATGCGCAACCCCCGCCGGGTGCTCTCGAAGGCGCAGATCCTCGACCGGGTGTGGTCGTACGACTTCGGCGGCAAGTCCAGCGTCGTCGAGATCTACATCTCCTACCTGCGGAAGAAGATCGACGCCGGCGAGACCCCGATGATCCACACGGTGCGCGGCGTCGGGTACGTCATCAAGCCGACCTCGTGACGCTCCGACGACGGCTCGTCCTGAGCATCGTCGCGATCGTCGTCGCGCTCAGCACCGTGATCGGGGCGGGCAGCATCGTCGCGCTGTTCTCGATCCAGCGCGCCGCGATCGACGACCAGCTGACGAGCGCGACCAGCCGTGCGCAGCGGTCGGTCGAGCGGCAGGGCGCCGGTGGACCGGGGCTGGACATCACCCGTCCGAGCGGCCAGGCAGCCGGGACCCTCACGCTCTACTTCCTCGATGCACGGACCGTCGTCGGCGGGGTGCTCGCGCAGGACGGGGACGTCGTCGCGGTGCCCGACTCGTCGACGCAGCCGCTCTACGGGCTCCGGGTGGACGGCGCCACGCGCACCGTGGACCTCGGCGGCGACCTCGGCCGATACCGGGTCACCGCCGTGTCGCTCGGGACCGCCGTCCTGGTCGTCGGTCTGCCGATGACACCCGTCTACGAGAGCGTCGGGAAGCTGTTCGGCGTGGTGCTCGTGGTCACCGCACTCGCCCTGCTCGCCGCCACCGGGGTCGCCGCGGTCGTGGTCCGCCGGTCGCTGCGCCCGCTCGAGCGGGTCGCCGAGACCGCGTCGAGCGTCGCGCGGATGCCACTGGAGCGCAGCGACGCCCTCGACGGTGTCCGGGTCCCCGACACCGACCCGCGGACCGAGGTGGGGCGGGTCGGCACCGCCTTCAACCGCATGCTCGGGCACATCGCGGGCGCCATGCAGGCCCGGGAGCGCTCGGAGCAGAAGGTCCGGCAGTTCGTCGCCGACGCCTCGCACGAGCTCCGCACACCCCTCGCCTCGGTCCGGGGCTACGCGGAGCTCACCCGACGGATGGGTGCGGACCTGCCGCAGGACGTCGTCTACGCGATGAGCCGCATCGAGTCGGAGTCGCTCCGGATGACGAGCATGGTCGAGGACCTGCTGCTGCTCGCCCGCCTCGACGAGGGTCGCGAGGTCCAGTTCGCCGACGTCGACCTGACCGGCCTCGTGCTCGACGCGGTGAACGACGCCCACGCCGCCTCGCCCGACCACGTCATCGCGGTCGACGTGCCCGACGAGCCCGTGGTCGTCCCCGGCGACGCCGCCCGGCTGCACCAGGTGGTCGTGAACCTCGTGACGAACGCCCGGACGCACACCCCGGAGGGCACCCGCATCACGGTCGGCATCGCACGTGTGACGGACGGCGTCGACCTGACCGTGCACGACGACGGGCAGGGGATCGACCCGGAGTTCCTGCCGAAGCTGTTCGAACGGTTCGCGCGGGCGGACAGCTCACGGTCGCGGAGTGCCGGGTCGACGGGCCTCGGCCTGGCCATCGTCGACGCGGTCGTGCAGGCGCACGGTGGTCGCGTCGTCGTCGCGAGCGTCCCCGGCGACACCGTGTTCACGGTGCACCTGCCGGGCACCCGACCGGCGGACCCGGTCGCGGGGCCGACCGCGGGTGACGAGGCAACCGTCTGACGGACGGGAGGCGCGGGAGCGGCCCCGCCACGAGCCTCCCGTCCGCCGCTTGGTCACCGTCGGATCCTGTGGTACCTTCGTCGAAGCCAAAGACCGCCGGTCGTCTGTGCGCTTGCGCACAGACCGAAGGTCCTCACTCGTGGGGCAGCCAGCGCAGGTGTTCAGATCAACTCCTCCCGTTCGCGGGGGAGCAGCTCCGAGCCTCTGCGCCGGAGCTTTTTTCGTGTGGTGACCAGGGGCTAGCCGGCAAGAACCCCAAGGAGAACCATGGCGAACAAGGAAGCTGCGGTCGCCGAGCTCACGGAAGCATTCCAGAGCTCGAACGCCGTTCTGCTCACCGAGTACCGCGGTCTCACGGTCGCGCAGCTCAAGGAGCTCCGCAACTCGATCCGTGAGCACGCCACGTACGCCGTGGTGAAGAACACGCTGACCAAGATCGCGGCGAACAACTCCGGCATCACCTCGTTCGACGACGAGCTCGCCGGTCCGTCCGCTCTCGCCTTCGTCCACGGTGACACCGTCGCCGTCGCGAAGTCGCTGCGTGCATTCGCCAAGGCGAACCCTCAGCTCGTGGTGAAGGGCGGTTACTTCGACGGTAACCCGCTCACCGCGACCGAGGTGGACAAGCTCGCTGACCTCGAGTCCCGCGAAGTGCTGCTCGGCAAGCTCGCCGGCGCCTTCAAGGCCTCGCTGTTCGGTGCTGCGTACCTGTTCCAGGCACCCCTCTCGCAGGCCGTCCGCACCGTGGACGCCCTCCGCGAGAAGCAGGAGTCCGCGGCCTGACCAGGCACGCGTTCATCAACCACACGTACTAGCTAGTAGTAGGAGAAAATCATGGCGAAGCTTTCGCAGGACGAGCTCATCGAGGCCTTCAAGGAGCTCACGCTCATCGAGCTCTCGGACTTCGTGAAGAAGTTCGAGGAGGTCTTCGAGGTCACCGCTGCTGCCCCCGTCGCGGTCGCCGCGGCCGGTGGCGCTGCTGCCCCCGCCGAGGAGGTCGAGGAGAAGACCGAGTTCGACGTCGTGCTCAAGTCGGCCGGTGACAAGAAGATCCAGGTCATCAAGGAGGTCCGTGGCCTCACGTCGCTCGGCCTGGGCGAGGCCAAGGCGCTCGTCGAGACCGCCGACGCCAAGATCCTCGAGGGTGTCAACAAGGAGACGGCCGACAAGGCGAAGGAGGCCCTCGAGGCCGCCGGCGCCACGATCGAGCTCGCGTAGTCTCGACCTCTGGTCACGAAGGCCGCTGCCCCTCGGGGCGGCGGCCTTCGTCGTGCGCGGGGTGCCGGTGGGGGGCCGCGGGGCGCGAGTCTCGGGCTGAGCGACGCTTCTCGCGCCGATGGAGGCGAGAAGCGTCGCTGAGCGCGAGTCTCGGGCGAGGCTTGGCCGCTCACCAGGTGACACGGTGCTGGCGGAACAGCGCGCTCAGGCGGTCGGGATCGACGAGGTGCCACCACGTGGGACGCACCACCGTGCGGACGCAGGGCAGGGATCGCAAGCGGTCCTCGCGGATCTTCTCGTGCCAGACGGCCTCGGCGGGGCTGCGGCCGGCGAGCATGGTCGGGTCCGAGTACTTCTGCCGCCCGTCGAACTCGACGACCACGCCGAGGTCGGGGAGCCAGAAGTCGACGCGGTCGAGCGTGCCGTCCGGGTGCCGGAAGGTGTGCTGTGCGATCGGGCGGGGGACGCCGAGCTCGACCATCCGCACCGCGGTGTACGACTCGCCGACCGATTCGTGCTGCGGGTCGAGCGCCGCGGCGACCGTGCGGGCCCGGACCGATCCCCGACAGGGACCCACGGGGAGTGCATCGAGGAAGGCGTCGATCGGCAACGTGCCGGTCCGTACGGCGTGGTCGACGGCCACCGCCGCCACCGACGGCGGGGAGGTCGTCGCCAGGTCGAGCGCCGTGCGCAGGTGGCTGGTCACGGGTACCCCGGCGAGGACCACCGGCGGCGACTCGGTCACGGGCAGGCCTGCGTGGCGGACGACGCGTGCACGGTGTTCAGTGCGGCGCGTGCGCGGATCGACGAGGTGCACGCGCTCGGGTGGGGCGTCGATGACCGGCCACCCGAGGACGAGTGCAGCGGTCGTGTGCGAGAACGCCGCTCCCTGACGGACCGCCGGGGCGATCGCCCGTGCGAGCAGCAGGTGCCGAGCGTGTGGCACGAGCTGCTGCCAGACCGCCGCATCGACGTAGACCCCCTGGGCGAGCCGGACGAGCGCTCCGGCTCGGTGCCGTCGCTGCAACGCTCGCGCCGTGGCGAGGTCGTGCGGTGTTGCGCGGAGCAGGGTGGGCGGTTCGGTGTCCATGACCGCAGCGTGCAGGATGCGCGAGGTGACCATCGGAGGGCTGTGCGGTCCTGTGGATGGTGAGCCGCGCCTCCCGGCTGTGGACGAGTCTCGTCACGGGCGGCGCGAGACTCGGCCTGAACGACGCGTCTCGCGTGCGGGACCCCGAGATGTGTCGCTCAGGCCGAGTCTCGGGCGGGCGGGCGGGGGTCAGCGCAAGGTGCTGTGGCGGCGGCCGTAGGCCAGGTAGAGCACGGCGCCGGCGACCATCCACAGGCCGAACGCGATCCAGGTGCCGGCGCCGAGGAACACCGCGAGCAGCACGCAGCACAGGGTGCCGAGCACGGGGACGACCGGGAAGAGCGGGACCCGGTACGAGCGCTCGAGCTCCGGGCGGGTGCGACGGAGCAGGATCACCGACACGTTCACCAGGGCGAAGGCCACGAGCGTGCCGATGCTCGTGGCGTCGGCGAGCTCGCCGAGGGGCACGAGTGCTGCACCGACCGCGACCACGATGCCAACGATGAGGGTGTTCGGCACCGGGGTGCCCGTGCGCGGCGAGACCCGGCCGAACACGGACGGCACCATGCCGTCGCGCGCCATCGTCAGCAGGATGCGGGTCTGGCCGTAGAGCACCGTGAGCACGACGCTCGCGATGGCGATCACGGCGCCGATCGAGAAGACGAGCGCGACGACCGGCTGCCCGGTGACCTCGACCACGATGCGGACGAGCGAGGCCTCGTCGGACGAGAACGACGTCCAGGGGCGGGCGCCGATCGCGGCGATCGCGACGAGGATGTAGAGCGTCGTGACGATCACGATCGACCCGATGATCGCTCGCGGGAGGTCACGTCGGGGGTCCTTCGCCTCCTCGCCCGCGGTCGAGGCGGCGTCGAACCCGATGTACGAGAAGAACAGGCGCGAGGCCGCCGCGGTCACGCCGGCCGCCCCCATCGGCGCGAGGGGCGCGAAGTTCTGCGACGAGAAGGCCGTGAAGGCGACGACCACGAAGAACACCAGCAGCGCGATCTTCACCACGACCATGAGCGTGTTCACCCAGGCGCTCTCGCGGGCCCCCGGCAGCAGGACCGCCATCGCGAGGAGCACGAGCACGGCGGCCGGCAGGTTGACCACGCCGCCGTCGCCGGGCGGGGCGGCGATCGCCGCGGGCAGGTGGAGCCCGAAGACGCGCAGGGTCTCGTCGACGTACTCGCTGGCGCCGACCGCGACCGCGGCCACGGAGACCGCGTACTCGAGCACCAGGCACCAGCCGCACACCCAGGCGATGCCCTCACCCATCGTGGCGTACGTGTACGAGTAGCTCGACCCCGAGGTCGGCACCGCTCCTGCCATCTCGGCGTAGGACAGCGCCGACAGCAGCGCGGCCACGCCGGCGAGCACGAAGGAGATCCAGACCGCCGGACCCGCCAACGGCACGGCGGTCCCGAGCACGACGAGGATGCCGGTGCCGAGCGTCGCCCCGACGCTGATCATCATCAGGTGCCAGACCCCGAGCGAGCGTCGGAGCGGCTCACCGTCGACGCCCGCCGCGGCTTCGGCCTGCAGCTGCTCGATCGGCTTCCGGCGTGCGAGCTGGTGACGGAGGGACGTGGGGCGGGAGGGCGCGGACGTCATGGGACCTCGTGATCGGCGCGGGGAAGGGGACGGACGATGTTCGCACGGCCCCTGAACGGGGTCAAATACGCCCTGGGCTGACGACCGCCGCCCCGGTCGGACGCGGGGGATACCGTGGTGCCATGAGCATGGGCCACGGGATGCGACCGGGCGGTCCCCGCGGCGGCGGGCGGATCTCCAGCGGTGACGCGCAGGCGCAGCGGGCCGCGAACGCCGAGGCGCCCCGGATCCCGCACCTGCTCCGTCGCATCGCCGGGCTCTTCGTGCCGCACCGCCGGGCGATCGTGCTGACGGTCGTGCTCGTGCTCGTCGGTGCGGCGCTCTCGGTGATCCCGCCGCTGCTCACGCAGCAGGCCTTCGACCGCGGGCTCTTCCCGCCCTCGGGTCGGCCCGACCTGCCCGTCCTCCTCGAGCTGGTCGGCGGGATGGTCGCGCTCTGGATCGCGAGCGCCGGCGTCGGCATCTGGCAGACGTACCTGACGGCGACCGTGGGCAACCAGGTCATGGGTGCGTTGCGCATGCGGCTCTTCGAACACCTGCAGCGCATGGAGCTCGCGTTCTTCACCCGCACGAAGACCGGCGTCATCCAGTCGCGCCTGCAGAACGACGTGGGCGGCGTCGCGAGCGTGCTCAACAACACGATCTCCTCGGTGCTGGGCAACACCGTCACCGTCATCGCGGCGGTGGTGGCGATGCTGCTGCTCAGCTGGCAGATGACCCTGGTCGCGGTCGTGCTCCTGCCGCTGCTCGTCGTCGCCCAGCGCCGTGTCGGCCAGGTCCGCGCCCGGATCGCCGCCCAGACGCAGGAGTCGCTGTCCGACATGACGGCGATCACCCAGGAGGCACTGAGCGTCTCCGGCATCCTGCTCGCCAAGAGCTTCACCCAGCAGCGCAGCGAGACCCGGCGCTACGGGGACGAGAACCGCAACCAGATCCAGCTGCAGGTCCGGCAGCAGATGTCCGGTCAGTGGTTCTTCGCGATCGTCCAGGTCTTCCTGTCGATCATCCCGGCGGTCATCTACGTGGTCGCGGCGTACCTGATCATCGGTGACGTCCCGATCACCGCCGGCACCATCGTCGCGTTCACGACCGTGCAGTCGCGGCTGCTCTTCCCGACCGTCGGCCTGCTCCGGGTGGTGCTCGACCTGCAGACGTCCGGTGCGCTCTTCGCCCGGATCTTCGAGTACCTCGACCTCCGGCCGGCGATCACCGACGCAGCCGACGCACGGCCGGTGGACGAGTCGCGGCTGGGGCACGTGGCGTTCGACGACGTCTCGTTCACCTACCCGGACGGCGAACCGGACAAGCCGACGCTGCGCGAGGTCTCGTTCGACCTGCAGCCCGGACAGTTCGCGGCGTTCGTCGGACCGTCCGGCGCGGGCAAGACGACGATCTCGTACCTGGTGCCCCGGCTGTACGAGGCGTCGTCGGGCAGCGTGCGGTTCGCCGGGGCCGACGTGCGCGACCTGCAGCACGAGGACCTGATGCGCCACGTCGGGATCGTGAGCCAGGAGACGTACCTGTTCCACGCCTCCATCGGCGACAACCTGCGGTACGCGAAGCCGGACGCGACGGACGAGGAGCTCGAGCGCGCCGCCCGCGCGGCGAACATCCACGAGACCATCGCCTCGTTCCCCGACGGCTACGACACGGTCGTGGGGGAGCGGGGCTACCGGCTGTCCGGCGGCGAGAAGCAGCGCATCGCGATCGCTCGCGTGCTGCTGAAGGACCCGCCGGTGCTGGTGCTCGACGAGGCCACGAGCGCGCTCGACTCGATCTCCGAGCACGTGGTGCAGACCGCGCTCGACACCGCCGCAGCCGGACGCACCACGATCGCCATCGCGCACCGGCTGTCGACGATCCGCGACGCCGACGTGATCTTCGTGCTCGACCGCGGGCGGATCGTCGAGCGGGGGGACCACGACGAGCTCCTCGCGCGCGGCGGCGTGTACGCCTCGTTGTTCCACCAGCAGAACGACGGGTCGACATCGTTCGTCGCAACCGGGCCGACGGTCGGGCCCGCCACCTAGACTCGGCCGCGTGCGTTACGCGAACTCCGTCGTCGACCTGGTCGGTGACACCCCGCTCGTCCGACTGAACCGTGTCACCGAGGGCATCCGGGCGACCGTCCTGGTGAAGGTGGAGTACCTGAACCCGGGCGGCTCGTCGAAGGACCGCATCGCCACGCGGATCATCGACGCGGCCGAGGCGTCCGGCGAGCTGCGCCCGGGCGGCACGATCGTCGAGCCGACCTCCGGCAACACCGGGGTCGGGCTCGCGCTCGTCGCCCAGCAGCGCGGGTACCGCTGCGTCTTCGTGCTGCCGGACAAGGTCGGCGAGGACAAGCGCAACGTGCTCACCGCCTACGGCGCCGAGATCGTCGTGACCCCGACCGCGGTCCCACCGGACCACCCCGAGTCCTACTACTCGGTGTCCGACCGCCTGGTGCGGGAGATCCCCGGCGCCTACAAGCCGAACCAGTACGCGAACCCGAACGGACCGCGGAGCCACTACGAGACCACCGGTCCGGAGATCTGGCGCGACACCGAAGGCCGGCTGACGCACTTCGTCGCCGGCGTCGGCACCGGTGGCACCATCTCGGGCACCGGCCGCTTCCTGAAGGAGGCGTCCGACGGCCGCGTCCGGATCGTGGGCGCCGACCCCGAGGGCTCCGTCTACTCGGGCGGCACCGGTCGGCCCTACCTGGTCGAGGGCGTGGGCGAGGACTTCTGGCCCGGTGCCTACGACGCGGGCATCCCGGACGAGATCATCGCCGTCACCGACGCGGAGTCGTTCGCGATGACCCGGCGGCTCGCGCGCGAGGAGGGGCTGCTCGTCGGCGGGTCGAGCGGCATGGCCGTCGTCGCCGCCCTGCGTGCCGCACGCGACCTGACGGAGGACGACGTGGTCGTGGTGCTGCTGCCCGACGGCGGCCGCGGGTACCTCGGCAAGATCTTCAACGACCGGTGGATGCGCTCCTACGGCTTCGCCGACACCGACGACGCCCGCACGGTCGGTTCCGTCGTCGCCGGCAAGGACGGCCGGCTGCCCGACCTCGTGCACGCGCACCCGTCGGACACGGTGCGCGACGTCGTCGAGATCATGTCGACCTACGGCGTCTCGCAGATGCCCGTCCTGAGCGCCGAGCCTCCGGTCGTGATCGGCGAGGTCGTCGGCGCCGTCGCCGAGAAGGACCTGCTCGAGCAGGTCTTCACCGGCACCGCGGCGATGACCGACGCGGTGAGCGGCTTCGTCGGTGACCCGCTGCCCCTCATCGGGATCGGCGAGTCCCTGTCCGCCGCCCGTCGGGCGCTCGAGACCGTCGACGCGCTGCTCGTCGTCGACGACGGCAAGCCCGTCACCGTGCTCACCCGGCACGACCTGCTGACCTCCCTGTCCGACTGACCCGCAAGGAACCAGAACGCATGACCGAGTTCGCCACCCGCGCCGTCCACGCCGGCCAGGACCCCGACGCCACGACGGGCGCCGTCATCCCGCCCATCCACGTCACGAGCACCTACGTGCAGGACGGGGTCGGGAACATGCGGAACGGCTACGAGTACTCCCGCGGAGGCAACCCGACGCGGGACGCCCTGCAGACCCTGCTCGCCGACCTCGACGGCGGCGTCGCGGCGTACTCGTTCGCGTCGGGCCTGGCGGCCGAGGACGCCCTGCTCCGCGCGTACCTCGAGCCCGGCGCCCGCGTCGTGATGGGCAACGACGTCTACGGCGGGACGCACCGCCTCGTGAACCGTCTGCACGTGCCGTGGGGCGTGGAGCTCGTCGTCGTCGACATGAGCGACGTCGACCGGGTGCGTGCCGCGCTCGAGGGCGCCCCGGCCAAGACGGTGCTGTGGGTGGAGACCCCGACGAACCCGCTCATGAAGATCGCCGACATCGCGCTCCTCTCCGAGGTCGGGCACGCCGCCGGCGCCCTGGTCGTCGTCGACAACACCTTCGCGTCGCCGTACCTGCAGCAGCCGCTGTCGCTCGGCGCGGACGCGGTGTCGTACTCGACCACGAAGTACCTCGGCGGGCACTCCGACGTCGTCGGCGGCGCGGTCGTCCTGCGGGACCCGGAGTTCGCGGAGCAGGTCGGCTTCCTGCAGTTCGGTGCGGGCGCGATCGCGTCGCCGTTCGACGCCTTCCTGACGACCCGCGGCATCAAGACGCTGCCGGTGCGGATGGAGCGGCACTCGTCGAACGCGCAGGCCGTGGCCGAGGCGCTCGTCTCCGCGCCGGGCGTCGAGCGCGTGTACTACCCCGGTCTCGCCGACCACCCCGGGCACGAGGTCGCCGCGAAGCAGATGCGCGGCTTCGGCGGCATGCTGTCGGTCGCCCTGTCCGGCGGGCCCGAGGCGGCGAAGCGCTTCGTCGAGTCGACCGAGGTCTTCACGCTCGCCGAGTCCCTCGGCGGCGTGGAGTCGCTCATCGGGTACCCGAGCGAGATGACGCACGCGTCGGTCAAGGGCACCGAGCTCGCCGTCCCCGAGAACGTCGTCCGCCTGTCGGTGGGCATCGAGGACCAGGGCGATCTGGTCGGGGACGTGCTGCAGGCGCTGTCCCGCTGACCACGGGTCCGCTGACGTCCCGCTGGCCAAGGCCGTCGACGCGGGCGGGACGGACGGGAGGCTCCCCACCGGACCGGTGGGGAGCCTCCCGTCCGTCATCAGGACCTGACGGATCGTCGGTGCGCGCCCCTAGGCTGGCCCGGTGAGCAGTGTGGCGACGAGGTCGGGGATCCTCAGCGGGCGCTACGCGCTCGCGACCCTGGGGATGGTCGCGATCGTCGGGGTGGCCGCGTTCCAGAACCTCGCGATGACGACGGTGATGCCCCGGGTCAGCCGCGACCTCGACGGGCAGACCCTCTACGCGCTCGCCTTCGCCGCCCCGCTCGCCGCCGGGGTGCCCGGGATGGTGCTCGCGGGGACGTGGACGGACCGCTCGGGCGGCCGGGTCGTCGCCTGGGTGTCGGCGGTCTTCTTCGCCCTGGGGACGGCCGTCGTGATGACCGCGCCGACGATGGGGGTGTTCCTGGCCGGTCGTCTCGTCGAGGGCTTCGGCGCCGGCGCGATCGACGTCGTGCTGTACGTGCTGGTCGCCAGGATCTTCCCGGCCGAGCTGCACGGGCCGGTCTTCGCCGGGTTCGCCGCGGCCTGGGTCGTGCCCGCGCTCGTCGGGCCGGCGCTCGCCGGGGTCGTGACCGAGGTGTGGGGCTGGCACTGGGTCTTCGCGGGCGCCCTCGTCATCGCGGTCGTCGCCTTCGCGCTCCTCGTGCCGACGCTGGCGCGCCTGCACGCGCCGCCGGTCGAGCGCCGGCCCCCGTGGCAGGCGGGGCGCATCGCGTGGTCGGTCGCCGCGGCGCTCGCGATCCTGCTGCTCAACGTCGCGCCGGACCTCGGTCCGTGGGCGCGGGTCGTGGCCGTCGTCATCGGGGTCGTCGGCGCGTGGGCGGCCCTGCGGCCGCTCCTGCCCACGGGCACCTTCCGTGCGGCCGCGGGCCTGCCGTCCGTGGTGCTCCTGCGCGGCCTGGTCGCGGCGGCGTTCTTCGGCAGCGAGGCCTACGTCCCCTTCCTGCTGCAGGCACGGCACGGCCTGAGCGCCTCGGCAGCGGGACTCGCGCTGACCGTCGCCGCCCTGAGCTGGGCCGGGGCGAGCTGGCTGCACGGCCGGCTCGGGGAGCAGCGGCTCACCGCGTCGCGGACCTTCGGGACCGGACTCACGCTCGTCCTGGTCAGCCTGACCAGCGCGCTCGCCGTCGCGGTGTGGGGGCTGCCGTGGTGGGTGCTCGTGGCGGGGTGGTTCGTCGGCGGCGCCGGGATGGGCGCGATGTACCCGCGGCTGTCGATGCTGACGCTCCGTTTCTCGGGCGAGGGCGACGACGGCTTCGCGAGCTCGGCACTGACGATCGCCGACGCCTCGGGGAGCGTGGTCGGCCTCGCGGTCACCGGCCTGCTCTTCGTCGGCAGCGGGGGAGCCGACGGTGCGTGGTCCTTCCCGCTCGTCTTCGTCGCGATGACGGCGATCGCACTCGTCGGCACGGTGGCGGTCCGGCGGCTCGGGACCGTGCCCGCGCCACCGACCCCCGGCGCCGCGTGACCCGACCGGCGGTAGCGTGGGAGTCCGATCGAGCCGAGGAGGTCCCGTGCGCACCAGCGTCGTCGCCGTCCTCGTGGCGGTGACCCTCGCCCTGACCGGGTGCCAGGGGCCGACGACCGCTGCGCCGACCCCGGTCCGCAGCACCGACCTGACGAGCTCCGACGGCGGGTTCGCCGAGGACGCCGTGGTCGGAGCGGTGCTCGCCCCGGGGGACGACGCGCTCGCCGAGGACCTCGAACGCGGGCTCGACGATGCCGGGTTCGAGCCGGACGTCCGGGTGGCAGGTGGCCCGGGGACTGCGGCTGGGGACCCTGCGGCCGGGGACCCTGCGGCCGAGCAGGCCCGCGCCGTCGACGCGCTCGTCCGAGCCGGGGCGAAGGCGTTGCTCGTGCACCCCGTCGACGCCGACGCGCTCGCCGGTGCCGTCCAGACCGCGCACGACGCCGGTGTGGTGGTGGTCTCGGTCGGCGATCCGGTCCCGACGAGCGGCACCGGTGGCGACGGCATCTCGGCCGACCACCGCGTGCCCGCGGCAGCGGATGCCGGGGACACCGCCCGGTCGGCCGTCGAGGTCGTCCGGTCGCTGCAGCGCGGCGAGCAGCCGGACCCGGCCGACTGACGAGACCGGCGTCGCCGGTCCGTGCGGGTCAGCGCGAGCGGACCCGGGTGCCGGCTCGGCTCAGTGCCACCAGGCCGGGAACGACAGGGTGATCGTCTCGACCAGGGACCTCCGCGAGCGGCGGGGGCCGGCGAGCCAGGCCTCGATCGCACCGACGAAGCCCTGGGCGACGAACCCGGCTGCGACGTCGTCGAGCAGGGGCGGGCGTGACGCCGGGTCGAGCTCGCGGATGTGCTGCGCGCTCGAGACCGTCAGGTGCTGCACGAGCAGACGGTGCAGGGAGGCGTCCTCGCTGTCCGGGAGTCCGCGGGCGTAGATGTCGCGGTGTGCGACGACGTGCTCGACGACGGCGTCGATGCTGCGCCGCGTGATCGCCGCGAGCTCGTCCGGACCGGCGCCGCGGGCGGAAGCGGTGTGCCGTGCCTCCGCGTCGTCCTCGCGGATGCGGTCGAGCTCGGGCGTCAGCACGTCGGCGAGGAGCGAGCCGGGGGACACCGCGTGCGAGTAGAACGTGGCCCGGTTGATGCCGGCGGCGCGCGTGACGTCGGCCACCGTGATGGCGGAGACGGGGCGGTCCGCTGCGAGTCGGAGGATCGCCTCGCGCAGCGATGCCGTGGTGTGCACGATCCGGGCGTCGACCACGACACCACCCCCTCTTCGTTCCGTCCGCACCAGGCGGCGCTCGGGCAGTCCGACGTTACCGCACGGCGACCGCGTGGACGGGACAGAGCGCGCAGCGTGACCCGGTCCGAGCCGTGCGGGCGTCGCGAGAGCGCTCACACAGGCCCTAGGATGGTTCCGACGCCGAATCGATTCGATTCGACCTGATCCGGTCAGCGTCCGGCTCCCTCGGCCGCTCGTGGACGTCCTCGACGTCGTCGAGCCGACCCGATCCCGTCTCTCCTGCACCCGACCCCGTGAAGGACCGCTCGTGACCGCGCCCGCCACCACCGGCTCGCTCCGCGTCGTGCTGCACCCCGGTGACTCGCTCACCCGGCGGCAGCGCCTCGTCTACGTCTTCGTGCTCGGCGCGCTCACCGCGCTCGGGCCGTTCACCATCGACCTGTACCTGCCGGCGTTCCCGTCGCTCGAGCGCGAGTTCGGCATCAGCGAGGGCGCCGTGCAGCTCACGCTGACCGCGACCACGCTCGGGTTCGCGGTCGGACAGCTGCTCGTCGGGCCGTGGAGCGACAAGGTCGGGCGGCGCCTCCCGCTGATCATCGCCACGTCCGTGCACGTCGCGGCGTCGGTGGGTGCCGCGCTCGCGCCGGACGTCGAGGTGCTCGCGCTGTTCCGCGTCCTGCAGGGCATGGGCGCGGCGGCGGGTGGCGTCGTCGCGATGGCCACCGTCCGCGACCTGTTCGGCGGCAAGCCGCTCGTGCGGATGCTCTCGCGCCTGGCGATGGTGAACGGCCTCGCACCGATCCTCGCCCCGCTGATCGGCTCGCAGATGCTGCAGTTCGTGAGCTGGCGCGGTGTGTTCGTGTTCCTCGCGTGCTACGGCGCCGCCGTCGTGATCGCGTCGTCGCTGCTCATCGTGGAGACCCTGCCGCCGGCACGCCGCAGGGAGGCCGGTCACTCCACGATCGGGCAGCGCTACAAGGCCCTGTTGTCCGACCGCATCTTCGTCGGGGTCGCGCTCATCGGGGCGATGGTCTTCAGCGGACTGTTCTCGTACCTGTCCGCGTCGCCGTTCCTGTTCCAGACGGTCTACGGTCTCGACGCGCAGCAGTACGGCCTGCTCTTCGCCGTGAACTCGATCGGCGTCGTCGTCGGCGTGCAGGTGTCGTCCCGGCTGGCGCAGCGCGTCGGCCCGCAGTGGATCCTCGCCTGTTCGACCGCCACCCTGCTCGTGTCCGCCGTGGCGATCGTGGTGCTCGACCAGCTCGGCGCCGGCCTCGTCGGGGTCCTCGTGCCGCTGTGGTTCTTCATCGCCGCGTGCGGGTTCACCTTCCCGCTGGTGCAGGTGATCGGTCTCGCCGCGCACGGCAAGGAGGCCGGTACCGCCGCCTCGCTCCTCGGCGCGCTGAACTTCGGGGTCGCCGGGCTCGTGTCGCCGATCGTCGGGTGGCTCGGGATCACCGCGGCCACGCCCATGGCGGCCGTGATGGCCTGCACGGCCGCGGTCGCCGTCCTCGTGCTCTGGGTGGTCGTGCGGCCGCGGACGGTGCCGGCGCTCTCGCACTGACGCGACGCCGTCCGCGGCCGGCTGGCGCTCGCGGGTACCCGGACCGGCGACCGTCCCCGTCCGTATGCTGCGGACATGACCGACGCGGTGGAGCGGGCACGGGCAGCGGCAGCAGCGGCGCAGGCAGCGGCCGAGGAGGCGCGACGGCTCGCCGACGAGGCGGCCCGACGGGCCGAGGAGCTCGCTGCGGCGCTGGAGCGGGCGACCGGCACGGCGCCCACTCCGTCCGCGGCACCCGGCGTGACGGCGCCGCCCGACGCCGGGCCGGTACCTGACGCGACCACCGAGCCCGACGCGACCACGGGGCCTGACGTGACCACAGCCGGGGGTGGGACGGCGTCGGTGCCGGACACCGAGCCTCCCGGCCCGCTCGGTCCCGACGCGGTCGAGGCGATCCGCGCCGGGTACGCCGTCGAGGGCACCGCCCTCGAGTTCGGCGCCCTCGTCAACGGCAGCGCCCTGCCCGACGTCCAGGTCCGGATCCCGCTCGGCATGCTCAACCGGCACGGCCTGGTCGCCGGGGCGACGGGCACGGGCAAGACCCGCACGCTCCAGCTGCTCGCCGAGCAGATCGCCGCGAACGGCGTCCCCGTGTTCGCGGCCGACGTGAAGGGCGACCTCTCCGGACTCGCCGAGGCCGGGCAGCCGAACGCGAAGCTCCTCGCCCGCACCGAGGCGATCGGACAGCGGTGGCAGGGCATCGCGAGCGCGACGGAGTTCTACTCGCTCGGCGGTCAGGGCACCGGTGTGCCGATCCGTGCGACCGTGTCCGGCTTCGGGCCGCTGCTGCTGTCCAAGGTGCTCGGCCTGAACGCGACGCAGGAGTCGTCGCTCGGGCTGGTGTTCCACCACGCCGAACGCGCCGGACTGCCGCTCGTCGACCTGTCGGACCTGCGCGCCGTGCTCACGTACCTGGTGAGCGACCAGGGCAAGGCCGAGCTGGCCGAGCTGGGCGGGCTGTCGAAGCAGACGGCCGGGGTGATCCTCCGTGAACTCGTGACCTTCGCCGACAAGGGCGCGGACCGGTTCTTCGGGGAGCCCGAGATCGACACGCAGGAGTTCCTGCGCACCGCCCCGGACGGCCGCGGGATCGTGAGCCTGCTCGAGGTGCCGGGCGTGCAGGACCAGCCCGAGGTGTTCTCGACGTTCCTGATGTGGCTGCTCGCGGACCTCTTCAACGAACTGCCCGAGGTCGGCGACACGGACGCGCCGAAGCTCGTGTTCTTCTTCGACGAGGCGCACCTGCTGTTCTCCGGGTCCTCGAAGGACTTCCGCGAGCAGATCGTCCGCACCGTGCGGCTCATCCGGTCGAAGGGCGTCGGCATCGTCTTCGTCACGCAGACGCCGAAGGACCTGCCCGACGACGTGCTCGCGCAGCTCGGCTCGCGGGTGCAGCACCAGCTCCGGGCGCACACCCCGGACGACGCGAAGGCGCTGCGCGCGACCGTGTCGACCTACCCGACGAGTGACTACGACCTGGGGGAGGTCCTGACCTCGCTCGCGACGGGCGAGGCGATCGTGACGGTGATGAACGAGGACGGCGCGCCCACGCCGGTGGCGTGGACCCGTCTGCGGGCACCGCAGGGGTCGATGGACGCACTGCCGTCGGGCGTCCTGGAGGCGCGGGTCACCTCGTCCCCGCTCCTCGCCCGGTACGGCACCGCGGTCGACCCCGAGTCGGCCCGCGAGGTCCTGGCCGCGCGGATGGAGTCGGCCGCCGCGGAGGAGGCGGCCGCACAGGCGCAGGCGGACGCCGAGCAGGAGGCCGCCCGAGCCGCTGCCGCGGCGGCGAAGGAGGCGGCCGCACGGGCCGCCCGGGACGAGCGCGACCGGAAGGCGGCACAGGCGGAGTACGAGCGGACGCAGCGCGAGTTCGAACGGGCGGAACGGGCCGCGGCGAGGCGCCGGTCGCGGACGACGTCGACGCGTTCGTCCCGGTCCGGTGGGCGGGCTGCGGACGACCCGCTCGGCGGGCTGCTGGGCAACGGCCTCGGGCAGACCATCGCCGAGGAGGTCGTCCGCGGCATCTTCTCGACCCTGCGGCGGCGGCGCTGAGGATCGGGTCGGACGGCCGTCGAGCGGCCGTCCGGCTCAGCGGGTCAGGAGGCCGACGGTCTCGACCGCGAGCAGCCCGGCGACGATGCACGCCGCGGCCACGGCGACCAGCAGCACGCCACCGCGCCGCTCGTACCAGGTGCGGCTCGTCGGCCAACGGCGGGCGACCTCGCGGACGTGGACCGGGCGGCGCTCGTGCTCGACGGGCACACCGAGCACCTCGACCACGCGGTCGAGGGCGCCGTCGCCCCAGACGTCGCCGCGCAGCCGGAAGAGGTGCGCCCCGTCGGCGTCGAAGGCGAGGAGTTCGCGCGCGGTCCGGTCGGGCGACGTGGCGTAGGTCGGAGCGATGACCAACCGGTCGATCCGGGCACGGGCGACGCGGCGGTCGGGGCTGAGGACGGCGTTCAGGACGACGACGTCGGCGTCGATCCCGAGGAAGGCCTGACCGAGTCGGACGAAGAGGACCCCGAGGGCCACGGCGAGGGCGACGACGAGCCCGGCGACGAGGGCCCACCAGCGCTCCGGCAACGACACCCAGACGAGCGCGACGGCGAGGGGCACGGCGGAGCAGACGACGCTCAGCACGGTGGAACGGACGAGCGAGCGCCGCGGGCGCAGGACCACGTCGTAGACCGGCGTCCGCAGACGCCCGGCAGCCGACACCGTCGCTTCCCCCACGTGGGTCTCCTCACCCCTCGGGCGCGTGGGCAGGCCGAGTGGCCCACCGCGGGTGACGCCCCTGCCGCCCGCTGCACCGTGTCCGACCCGTCCCGGGGTCGTCCGTCTGCACAGACTAGGGGCAGGACGGGGCGGAGGACAGTCCGTTCCACCCCCGATGGGCGTTTCCCGGCCAGGACGCACCGAGCGGGGTGCGGGCGTGTCCCACGAGTGGGGGACGACCCGGGTCGGGACGAGCATCCGGGAACGACGAAGGGCGCGTCCTGGTGGACGCGCCCTTCGGTGCTGCTGGCGGAGAATGGGGGATTCGAACCCCCGAGGGCTTGCACCCAACACGCTTTCCAAGCGTGCGCCATAGGCCACTAGGCGAATTCTCCTCGCGCCACCTCGCGGTGACGACACCCCATGGTACAGGTTCGCGGGGGTGGTCACGACCACGTCGCTCCGCGGCCACGTCGGCTCCCAGAGCGCACGGTGTGCCCGCGACTAGCCTGGACGGGTGTCGACCCGCATCTACATCACGTCAGCAGAAGGACACACGGGCAAGAGCACCGTCGCCCTCGGAGTCCTCGAGACCCTCGCACGCTCCGTCGGACGCGTCGGCGTGTTCCGGCCGGTCGCGCGGTCGGTGGCGGAGCCGGACTACGTGCTCGAGCTGCTGCTGCAGCACTCGGCGGTGGGGCTGACGTACGACGAGGCCGTCGGCGTGACCTACGACGACGTGCACGCCGACCCCGACGCGGCGCTCGGCACGATCCTGAGCCGCTTCGCCCAGGTCGAGCGGCGGTGCGACGCCGTGGTGGTCCTCGGGTCGGACTACACGGACGTCGGCAGTCCGACCGAACTGTCGTTCAACGCGAAGGTGGCGGCGAACCTCGGCGCGCCCGTGCTGCTCGTGCTCGGCGGCCGGGACTCGGCGGAACGCGGCGCCCGCACGCCCGACGCGATGGCGCAGATCGCCGACGTCACCACCAGCGAACTCCGGGCAGCCCACGCGCAGCTGCTCGGCGTCGTCGTGAACCGCGCCGACCCCGAGGCCCTGCCGGCGATCGTCGCCAGTGTCGAGCGGGCCGTGCGCGACGACCACCCCGACACCCCCGTGTGGGCGATCCCCGAGGACCGCGTGCTCGTCGCCCCGACCGTCCGGGCGCTGCTCGAGGCGACCGGAGCCACGCTCGTCCGCGGTGACGAAGCACTGCTCGAGCGTGAGGCCCTCGGCACCGTGGTCGCCGGCATGAGCATGGAGAACGTCCTGCCCCGCCTCATCGAGGGCGGCATCGTCGTCGTGCCGGGCGACCGCAGCGACGTGCTCCTCGCCACCGTGCTCGCGAACCAGTCCGAGACCTTCCCGAGCCTGGCGGGCGTGATCCTCAACGGCGGGTTCGAGACCTCGCCGCAGATCACCCGTCTGCTCGAGGGCCTGTCGAGCTCGCTGCCGATCGCGCGCAACGAGCTCGGCACCTACGACACCGCGCTCCGGATCACGCACACCCGCGGGCGGCTCGCGGCGGACTCGCCCCGCAAGGCCGACCTCGCGCTGGCGCTCTTCGAACAGCACGTCGACGCCGATGCGCTCCGCGACCGCCTGCAGCTCACCCCGTCCGGGGTCGTCACCCCGCTCATGTTCGAGCACGGGCTGCTCGACCGCGCTCGGGGGTACGGCAAGCGGATCGTGCTGCCGGAGGGCGACGACGACCGCATCCTGCACGCGGCTTCGACCCTGCTCGCGCGACAGGTCTGCGAGCTCACGATCCTGGGCGAACCGGCGGCGATCCGGGCCCGTGCGACCGAGCTCGGGCTGGACCTCGAGGGCGCGCAGCTCGTCAGCCCGTTCGACCCCGAGCTGCGCGAGCGCTTCGCCGAGGAGTACACGCGGCTCCGGGCGCACAAGGGCATGTCGATCGAGCTCGCCCGGGACACCGTCACCGACGTCTCCTACTTCGGCACGCTCATGGTGCAGCTCGGACTCGCCGACGGCATGGTCTCCGGCGCGGGGCACACCACCGCCCACACCATCCGACCGTCCTTCGAGATCATCAAGACCCGACCCGACACCTCGATCGTGTCGAGCGTGTTCCTCATGGCGCTCGCCGACCGCGTGCTCGTCTACGGCGACTGCGCGGTGATCCCCGACCCGACCAGCGAGCAGCTCGCCGACATCGCGATCTCCTCGGCCGAGACGGCAGCGCAGTTCGGCATCGACCCCCGCGTCGCCATGCTCAGCTACTCGACCGGGGACAGCGGCAGCGGCGCGGACGTCGACAAGGTCCGCGCCGGGACCGCCTTCGTGCGCGAGCGTCGCCCGGACCTGCTCGTCGAGGGGCCCATCCAGTACGACGCCGCCGCCGACCCGACGGTCGCCCGCACCAAGATGCCGGACTCGCCGGTGGCAGGCCGGGCGACGGTGTTCGTCTTCCCGGACCTCAACACCGGCAACAACACGTACAAGGCCGTGCAGCGATCGGCCGGCGCGGTCGCGATCGGGCCGGTCCTGCAGGGCCTCCGCAAGCCCATCAACGACCTGTCCCGCGGTGCGCTCGTGAGCGACATCGTGAACACGGTCGCGATCACCGCGATCCAGGCCGGCACCGCGACCGACGCGGCGTGACCGACCCGTCCTGACCCGGCCGAGCCGAGCCGCGACCGACCGCAGCCCGGACCACCCGCCCGCACCGCGCCTCCAGACCGTCCCGAGAAAGGCACCACCGAAGTGACCGCAGCCCTCGTCGTGAACTCTGGTTCGAGTTCGTTCAAGTACCAGCTCATCGAGCTCGAGGGCGAGCGCACGCTCGCCTCCGGACTCGTCGAGCGCATCGGTGAGTCGTCGGGGGCGTGGAAGCACACCAACGCGCTGACGGGGGAGTCGTCCTCGAACGACGCGGCCTCCGTGCCCGACCACGCCGCCGGCTTCCAGGCGATGATCGACGCCTTCGCGAAGGTCGGACCGTCGTTCGACGAGCACCCGCCCGCGGTCGTCGGGCACCGCGTCGTGCACGGCGGGACCACCTTCGACGCAGCGACGGTCGTCGCCGACGACGTCGAGCAGCAGATCGAGGACCTGAACAGCCTCGCGCCGCTGCACAACCCGGCGAACCTCGAGGGCATCCGCGCGGCGAAGCAGGTCTTCTCCGACGTGCCGCACGTCGCCGTGTTCGACACCGCGTTCCACCAGACGATGCCGCCGCACGCCTACACCTACGCGATCCCGGCCGACCTCGCCGAGCGGTACCGGATCCGCCGCTACGGGATGCACGGCACGAGCCACAAGTACGTGTCCGAGCAGACGGCGGAGTTCCTCGGCCGCCCGCTGTCCGAGCTGAAGACGATCGTGCTCCACCTGGGCAACGGTGCGTCGGCCGCGGCGATCGACGGTGGACGGTCGATCGAGACGTCGATGGGGCTCACGCCGCTCGAGGGCCTCGTGATGGGCACGCGCTCCGGCGACCTCGACCCGGCCGTGCTCATCCACCTGCACCGCGAGGCCGGCATGTCCTTCGACGACCTCGACACGATGCTCAACAAGCGGTCCGGCCTGCTCGGGCTGACCGGCAACGGGGACATGCGTGACGTGCAGGACGCCGCGCTCGGCGGCGACGACGAGGCCGAGGCGGCGCTCGCCGTGTACCGGCACCGCATCCGTCGGTACGTCGGCGCCTACACGGCGCAGCTCGGCGGGCTGGACGCCGTCGTGTTCACCGCCGGGGTGGGGGAGAACAACGCACTGCTCCGGCGACGCGTGCTGGCGGGGCTGGAGCACCTGGGCATCGAGGTCGACGCCGACCGCAACGAGCTGCACTCGAAGGAGGCCCGGCTCATCTCGACCGACTCGTCGCGGGTCGCGGTGCTGGTCGTCCCGACGAACGAGGAGCTCGAGATCGCCCGGCAGTCGGCGGCCGTCGCGCTGTAGGGGGCGGCGTCCGGGCGAGCCGCCGGCGCGTGTCAGCTCAGGGCCTGCAGCGCCGCGGGGATCGGCGTGTCGCCGCTCGTCACCTCGAACTGCACCCCCACCGCGGTGTCGTCGAGCAGCGCGTGCAGGACGAGGGCGGCGACGTCGGCGCGGGCGATCGAGCCCCGGGGCACCGTTCGCCCGACGTGGACGGTGCCCTGCGGCGGGGTGTCGAGCAGGGCGCCCGGCCGGATGATCGTCCAGCGCAGGTTCCGCATCCGGATGTTCGCGTCGGCCTCCGACTTCGCCCGGAGGTACACCTGGAAGACGTCGGCCTCGGTCCGGGCCGGCACCACCGCGCGTTCCGGGTCGTAGGCGTCGGCCCCCATCGCCGACACCATCACGTACCGGTCGATGCCGATGCGCTCCGCCGCGTCGGCCAGGGTCACCGCTGCGTCGCGGTCGACGGTCTCCTTGCGCTCCGCACCGCTGTTCGGCCCGGCTCCCGCTGCGAAGACGACGGCGTCGACGCCGCGGAGGCGCAGGGCCAGCTCGTCGTCGTCCACCTGTTCCAGGTCCACGACCAGGGCCGTCGCACCCTGCTGTTCGACGTCGGTCACGTGGGCGGGGTTGCGGATGATCGCGACCGCGTCGTGGCCCGCGTCGGTGATCAGGCGGGCGAGGAGCAGTGCGATCTGGCCGTGTCCTCCGGCGATGGCGATCTTCATGTGTCCGATACTGCCCGGAGCATCCGGTAGACTTCCGGAGGCTCCTCACGTGACGCCATCCAGGCCAACTCCCCCAGGGCGGAAACGCAGCAAGGGTAACCGGGCTCTGGCGGGTGCGTGAGGAGTCTTCTTCGTTCCGGGAGCCGTCCTCCGTTCTCGGGAGCCTCGAGCCTCCCGTCCTTCCCGGGAGCGCCGGCACCGGCCGGGAGGCACGGCGGCCCTCCGCCCCGCGACCCGCCTCCACAGGCGGTCGCCGAGGGCGTCGTGCTGTCGGCCGTCACGGCTACCCTTGACCCGTGGTCACCGCCCTGTATCGCCGTTACCGGCCCGAGAACTTCGCCGAGCTGATCGGTCAGTCGCAGGTCACGGACCCGCTGCGGACCGCCCTGCGGACGAACCGCGTCAACCACGCGTACCTCTTCAGCGGGCCGCGCGGGTGCGGCAAGACGACCTCGGCACGCATCCTCGCCCGCTGCCTCAACTGCGAGCAGGGGCCGACGGACACGCCCTGCGGCGTGTGCCCGAGCTGCGTCGAGCTCGCCCGTGGCGGCGGGGGCTCCCTCGACGTCATCGAGATCGACGCCGCCAGCCACAACGGTGTCGACGACGCCCGTGACCTGCGCGACCGAGCGGTCTTCGCGCCCGCCCGCGACCGCTACAAGATCTTCATCCTCGACGAGGCGCACATGGTGACGCCGCAGGGCTTCAACGCCCTGCTCAAGCTGGTCGAGGAGCCGCCGGAGCACGTGAAGTTCATCTTCGCGACGACCGAGCCCGAGAAGGTCATCGGCACCATCCGCTCCCGCACGCACCACTACCCGTTCCGGCTGGTCCCGCCGGCGACCATGCTCGAGTACGTCGAGCAGCTGTGCGCGCAGGAGTCGGTCTCCGTGGCGCCGGGCGTCCTGCCGCTCGTCGTCCGCGCCGGCGGGGGCTCGGTCCGCGACACCCTGTCGCTGCTCGACCAGCTCATGGCCGGCAGCGAGGACGGTGCGATCGCCTACGAGCGTGCCGTCGCCCTGCTCGGCTACACCGACGCGGCACTGCTCGACGACGTCGTGGACGCACTGGCCGTCGCGGACCCCGCGTCCGCGTTCGCCGCGGTCGACCGCGTGGTGCAGACCGGCCAGGACCCGCGTCGCTTCGTCGAGGACCTGCTCGAGCGCCTCCGCGACCTCATCGTGGTCGCGGCGACGAACGAGAGCGCGGCAGCCGTGCTCCGCGGGATCTCACCGGAGGAGCTCGACACGATGACGCGCCAGGCCGGCGTCTTCGGCGCGACGGCCTTGTCGCGCTCCGCCGACATCGCGAACCGGGCACTCACCGAGATGACCGGCGCGACGTCGCCGCGACTGCACCTCGAGCTCATGACGGCGCGCATGCTCGTGCCCGAGGCGGACGACACGCAGCGCGGGGCACTCGCGCGCGTCGAACGGCTCGAGCGGCGCGTCGGCGTGGGTGACGTCGGCGGGCACGACGCGCCGGTGGCGACCGCGCCGTCGGGTCCGGCAGCGGACCGGAGCACGGCGTCGAGGGGCGCACAGGCCTCGTCGCCCGCGGCCGCCCGTGCGCCACAGTCCGGCCCGGCAGGGACGCCCGTGGGTTCGTCCGTGCAGTCGGGCTCGTCCGTGCAGTCGGGCTCGTCCGCGCAGCCCGGTTCGTCCGCGCAGCCCGGCTCGACCGGGAGCGGTCCGACCACGCCGCGACCGAGCACCTCCGACGTCGACGCGGCGCCGGCTGGAGCCGGCGACCCGCGTGCAGCAGCGCGTGACGCGGCCGCGTCCTGGGCCGCCGCCGTGCCGAGTGCCGGGTCCGCTCCGTCGGCCGATGCTGACCGGGCGACGACCGAGCGTCCGGCGGCCCCGGCTCCGCACGAGCCCTCCGGAGCGGCGAACGCGTCGTCCACCGGTCAGGGCACCGCGGTCGGCGACGAGCCCGTCGTGCGCCCGGTGGCGGCGGTGGGCTTCCAGCAGCTCCGGGACGCCTGGCCGCAGGTCGTCGAGCACGTCCAGCGCGCTCGACGGTCGGCTTGGTCGGTGGTGGTCACGGCGCAGGTCACCGCCCTGCGCGACGACGTGCTCACCCTGACGTTCCCGAGCCAGCAGGACGTCGCGTCCTTCAAGGAGATGTCGGATCCGTCGACGAGCGTGAGCGAGCTGCTCCGGTCGGCGATCATCGACGTGCTCGGACTGCGGGTGAAGTTCGTCGCCCGTGGCCCCGGTCAGCAGCGCCCCGGCGGTGGAGCCGGTGGCGACGGTGCTCCCCAGCAGCCGGGCGGCGGATCGCAGCAGGCGTCGCAGCAGCAGCCCGCGCGGACGTCCGAGCCGCAGCAGACCTCGGCGGCGAGCACCGACCAGCAGCAGCGGTCGGAGCCGGTCGCACGGGCGGTGGACGATGCCCGGCAGGAGCCCGTCCCGCAGTCGGAGCCTGCCGCACAGCAGCGTCCGGCAGCGGCCCGTCCCGCCCAGCAGCAGCCGACCGCGCAGCAGTCCCAGCAGCAGCCGCCTGTCCAGCAGCAGACGGCTCAGCAGCAGGCTCCGCAGCAGCAGCAGCAGCAGCAGCAGCAGCAGCCGCAGCCTGCGCAGCAGCAGCCCGAGCCGCAGGACCCGCCCCGGCAGCAGACCGCCTCGGCACCCACCGGGCCGGTGACCGACTGGGTCGTCGCCACGATCCCGGCGGCCGACCCCACCGCAGGTGCGACCCACGGGCACCCGGAGCCGGGCTGGTCCGCGCCGTTCGGCACCACGGACACGGGAGAACCGGTCGCCCCGGTCACGCCGGTGTCCGACGCCGCAGCCGACGCGGCGCTCGCCGCGCAGCTCCGTCCGGCCTCCGCGCTCGGTGGTGCGGCGGCACGTCCGCGGACGAGCGAGCAGCCGACCGCCGGCGCGGCGGACACGGCACCCGCGGGGACGACGGCACCGGAGCAGTCGACGACACCGGAGCAGTCCCCGACGCCGTCGGCTCGTGACGACCTGCCGGTCGACGACTACCCGCTCGACGACGAACCGTACGACGACGGAGCGCCGTTCCCCGATCCGGGGCCCTCCTCGGGCGGCCGGTCGGTCCGGCCCGAACCCGGGCAGGCGCCGCAGCCGTCCGGCGCCGCGGAGGCGCAGCAACACCAGCAGGCCGCGGCGCACCAGACCGGCGTGCAGCAGACCAGTGCGGTGCAGCAGCGCCAGGCACCGCAGCGGTCTGCCCCGCCCCAGGTCCGACGGACACCGGTCGCCGGTCGCTACGGTGAGGCGGTCGTCCGTGAGATCCTCGGCGCGCAGTTCATCGAGGAGACCGCCCTGCACGAGGAAGGCGCCTGATGTACGACGGCATCGTCCAGGACCTGATCGACGAGTTCGGTCGCCTGCCGGGCATCGGCCCGAAGTCAGCCCAGCGCATCGCGTTCCACATCCTGCAGACCGAGTCGTTCGACCCGGCCAGGCTCTCCGAGCTCCTCGCCGAGGTCAAGGAGAAGGTCCGCTTCTGCGAGGTCTGCGGCAACGTCACCGAGCACGTCCGGTGCAGCATCTGCCGGGACCCGCGCCGATCGCCGACCGTCATCTGCGTGGTGGAGGAGGCGAAGGACGTCGCGGCGATCGAGCGCACCCGTGAGTTCCGCGGGCTCTACCACGTGCTCGGCGGTGCGATCAGTCCGATCGACGGTGTCGGCCCGGACGACCTGCGCATCCAGCAGCTCATGACGCGACTGGCCGACGGCACCGTGGACGAGGTGATCATCGCCACCGACCCGAACCTCGAGGGCGAGGCGACGGCGACCTACCTGAGCCGACTGCTCGTCCCGATGGGCATCCGCACCACGCGCCTGGCGTCCGGCCTGCCCGTCGGCGGCGACCTGGAGTACGCGGACGAGGTCACGCTCGGCCGCGCCTTCGAGGGCCGTCGCCTGGTCGGCGGCTGACGGTCGCCCGCGCAGGATCGTTGCGTCGAGGCCGCCTCGCACGCAACATCCGCGGAACACCCTCTACGATTGTCAGACCGCGCGACCGTCGCGGAACCGTCGTCCCCGGGAGTACCAGCCAGTGGCCCTGATCGTGCAGAAGTTCGGTGGATCGTCCGTCGCGGACGCCGAGAGCATCAAGCGCGTGGCGAAGCGGATCGTCCAGACGAAGAAGGCGGGCAACGACGTCGTCGTGGCCGTCTCCGCGATGGGCGACACCACCGACGAGCTCGTCGACCTCGCGCACTCCGTGACGCCGATCCCCGCAGGTCGTGAGCTCGACATGCTGCTGACCGCGGGGGAGCGCATCTCGATGGCGTTGCTCGCGATGGCGATCAAGAGCCTCGGGGTCGAGGCCTCGTCCTACACGGGCAGCCAGGCGGGCATGCTCACGGACGCGCAGCACGGCAAGGCCCGGATCGTCGACGTGACGCCGAAGCGCGTGCGCGAGGCGCTCGACGCCGGGCACGTCGCGATCGTCGCCGGCTTCCAGGGGTTCAACCGCACGACGGGCGAGATCACCACGCTCGGTCGCGGCGGGTCGGACACCACGGCCGTCGCCCTCGCCGCGGCGCTCGACGCGGACGTCTGCGAGATCTACACCGACGTCGACGGCATCTTCACCGCGGACCCCCGCGTCGTGCCGAAGGCGAAGAAGGTCGACCGGATCACCAGCGAGGAGATGCTCGAACTCGCCGCGTCCGGCGCCAAGGTCCTGTACATCCGCGCCGTCGAGTACGCCCGTCGGCACGGCGTCACCCTGCACGTCCGGTCCTCGTTCAGCAACGCCGAGGGCACCATCGTCTACAACCCTGCAGAGGGGGAAACCGTGGAAGAACCGATCATCACCGGCATCGCCGGAGACCTCTCCGAGGGCAAGATCACCGTCGTCGGCGTGCCCGACACCCCCGGCAAGGCAGCTGAGATCTTCACGATCGTGGCCCGCGCCGGCGCCAACATCGACATGATCGTGCAGAACGTGTCCGAGGCGGTCACCGGGCGCACGGACATCTCGTTCACGCTGCCGAAGGACCAGGGCCAGGGCGTCCTGACCGCGCTCGAGGTGGCGAAGGCCGACATCGGGTACGAGGGCATCCAGTACGACGACCAGATCGGCAAGCTCGCGCTCGTCGGTGCCGGCATGCGCACCAACGCCGGCGTCTCCGCGGCGCTCTTCCGCGCCCTGCACGAGGCGTCCATCAACATCGAGATGATCTCCACCTCGGAGATCCGCATCTCGGTCGTGACGCGGGCCGACACCCTGAACGAGGCCATGCGCGTCGTGCACCAGGCGTTCGGGCTGGACGCCGACCAGGAAGCCGTCGTCTACGCCGGTACCGGGCGCTGAGCGCGCCACCCGGACGATCCACGATCAGGAGCACCACATGAGCACCACCGTCGCCGTCGTCGGCGCCACCGGCCAGGTCGGCGCCGTGATGCGTCGCCTCCTCGAGGAGCGTGCGTTCCCGGCCGACCACGTCCGGTTCTTCGCGAGCGCCCGGTCCGCCGGCACGACGCTGCGGTTCCGCGGCGAGGAGATCGTCGTCGAGGACTCCGAGACCGCCGATCCCTCGGGCATCGACATCGCGCTGTTCTCGGCCGGTGCCACCGCGTCGCGCGCCCTCGCGCCGAGGTTCGCCGCCGCCGGTGCGGTGGTCGTCGACAACTCCAGCGCCTGGCGGATGGACCCGGAGGTGCCGCTGGTCGTGAGCGAGGTCAACCCGCACGCGATCGACGAGGCGCCGAAGGGCATCATCGCGAACCCGAACTGCACGACGATGGCGATCATGCCGGTGCTCAAGGTGCTCGACACCGAGGCAGGGCTCCGCCGCCTCGTGGCGACCACGTACCAGGCCGTGTCCGGGTCGGGCCTCGCCGGTGTCGAGGAGCTCCTCGGGCAGGCGCGTGCCGCACTCGAGCAGGACACCGCGGCGCTCACCCACGACGGTTCCGCGGTCACCTTCCCGGAGCCCGTGAAGTACGTGCGCCCGATCGCGTTCGACGTCGTCCCCCTCGCGGGCAGCATCGTCGAGGACGGCCAGGGCGAGACCGACGAGGAGAAGAAGCTCCGCAACGAGAGCCGCAAGATCCTCGAACTGCCGGACCTGCTCGTCGCGGGCACGTGCGTCCGCGTCCCGGTGTTCACCGGCCACTCCATCTCGGTGCACGCCGAGTTCGCGCAGCCGCTGTCGCCCGAGCGGGCGACCGAGATCCTGGCCACCGCCCCGGGCGTCGAACTCGCGGACGTCCCCACGCCGCTGCAGGCAGCCGGCCAGGACCCGTCCTTCGTCGGCCGCATCCGTGCCGACCAGTCCGCACCCGAGGGCCACGGTCTGGTGCTCTTCGTCAGCAACGACAACCTGCGCAAGGGTGCCGCGCTCAACGCGGTGCAGATCGCCGAGACGATCCTCGAGCGCCGCGCGGTCGCGGCGTAGCGACCATCGTCGACGACACGACACCTGACGGACGGGAGGCCCGTGGCGACACCGCCACGGGCCTCCCGTCCGTTGATGCCCACCCTGTCAGCGCGCGCTTGTAGGATCGGTACGTGGCAGTGAAGCAGGTGGATCCGATCGACGTCGTCCTGGTCGGGGGAGGGATCATGAGCGCCACGCTCGGCGCCATCATCCACCGCCTCGAACCCACGTGGAAGATCCGCGTGTACGAGCGGCTCGGCTCCGTCGCGCAGGAGTCCTCGAACCCGTGGAACAACGCCGGGACCGGGCACTCCGCGCTGTGCGAGCTGAACTACACGCCGGAGATGCCCGACGGTCACGTCGACATCGCCAAGGCCGTCACCGTGAACGAGCAGTTCCAGGTCTCGCGGCAGTTCTGGGCGCACCTGGTCGAGACGGGCGCGCTGCCGCAACCCTCGAACTTCATCAACCCGACGCCGCACATCTCCTTCGTCTGGGGCGCGGACAACGTCGAGTACATGCGCAAGCGCTACGAGGCGCTCAAGGGTCACCCGCTCTTCGCCGGCATCGAGTACTCCGACGACCCGGCGCACATCCGCAAGTGGGCTCCGGCGCTCATCCCCGGCCGCAAGAAGGACCAGCCGATCGCCGCGACGTACTCGGCGGCCGGGTCGGACGTGGACTTCGGTTCGCTCACGCAGCAGCTCTTCGACGGGCTCGAGATCGAGGGCGTGGAGTTCGAGCCGTCGCACCAGGTGAGGAAGATCACCCGCTCGAAGATCTCCGAGGGATGGGCGCTCGACGTCCGCAACGAGATCGGCCGGTCGACGCAGCGCATCGCTGCGAAGTTCGTCTTCGTCGGCGCCGGTGGCGGCGCCCTGCACCTGCTGCAGAAGTCGGGCATCCCGGAGATCCGCGGGTACGGGGGCTTCCCGGTGTCGGGCGAGTTCCTGCGCACCGACGACCCGGAGGTCGTGCAGAAGCACTCCGCGAAGGTGTACGGCAAGGCGAGCGTCGGGGCGCCGCCGATGTCCGTGCCGCACCTCGACACCCGCATCGTCGACGGCAAGGCGTCGCTGATGTTCGGTCCCTACGCGGGCTTCAGTCCGAAGTTCCTCAAGCAGGGTTCCCTGCTCGACCTCTTCCGCTCGATCCGTCCGCACAACCTCCGCCCGATGCTCAGCGTGGCGTTCTCGAACTTCGACCTGGTCCGGTACCTGGTGGGGCAGCTCCTCGCGTCGAAGCAGACGAAGTTCGACGCGCTCCGGGACTTCATGCCGACGGCCGAGCCCGGTGACTGGCACCGCATCACGGCGGGGCAGCGCGTGCAGGTCATCAAGCCGGACCGGGAGAAGGGCGGCGTGCTGCAGTTCGGGACCGAGGTGATCACCTCGGCGGACGGTTCGATCGCCGGGCTGCTCGGCGCGAGCCCGGGCGCGTCCACCGCGGTGCCGATCATGCTGTCGATGCTGCAGCGGTGCTTCCCGGACCGATGGGACGCCTGGGTCCCGATGGTCAGGACCATGGTGCCCACGTACGGCAAGGACCTCGGGGCCGATCCGCAGCTCGCCGACGAGACGCTCGAGCACACCGCGAAGGTCCTCGGCCTGCACCACTGACGTCCTGGGCCGCCCGGGGACTTGCAGGTCGTTCGAACGTGTGTTCGAATGAGGGCATGCGGTGGAGCGGGCAGGCGATCGGGGCGGAGCACGACGGAGCACTCCCCGGGCTCGAGTCGAACAGCGGGCTGGTGCGCAGCGTCACCACGCCGGAGTTCGCCGGCGTGACCTTCCACGAGGTCCTGGCGAAGAGTGCCCTGAACCGGGTGCCGGCGGCCGACGGGAGCGGGACCTACGGGTGGACCATCAACCCCTACCGCGGGTGCAGCCACGCGTGCGTCTACTGCTTCGCCCGGCCCACCCACACCTACCTCGAGTTCGACGGGGGCGCGGACTTCGACCAACAGATCGTCGTCAAGACGAACGTGGCCGACGTCCTGCGTCGTGAGCTCCGGAAGCCGACGTGGGACCGTCACCCCGTCGCGCTCGGCACGAACACCGACCCGTACCAGCGGGCCGAGGGGCGCTACCGCCTGATGCCCGGCGTGATCCGTGCGCTGGCCGAGTCGGGGACGCCCTTCAGCATCCTGACGAAGGGCACGCTGCTGCGGCGGGACCTGCCCCTGCTGGTCGAGGCGGCACGGAGCGTGCCGGTCGACCTGGCGATGTCCATCGCGGTGTACGACGACGAGCTGCAGCAGCAGGTCGAGCCGGGGACCCCGACGACCGCCGCCCGACTCGCGACCGTGCGGGCGATCCGTGACGCCGGGCTCGAGTGCTCGGTCTTCCTCATGCCGGTGCTCCCGTTCATCACGGACACCCGCGCGCACCTCGACCAGGCGATCGGTCGGGCGGCCGACGCGGGCGCCTCCAGCGTCACGTACTCCGCGCTGCACCTGCGCCCGGGCGTCAAGCCGTGGTGGGCCGCGTGGCTGCAGCGGACGCGCCCCGACCTCGTCGCCCGCTACCGGTCGATGTACCTCGACAACACGTACGCGCCCGCCGACTACCGGCGCTGGCTCGCGGACCGGGTGCGCCCGATCCTCGCCGCGCACGGTCTCGGGCTCGGCCGGGTCGACCCCACGACCGGGTCGATGGGCTTCAGTGAACAGGCGCACCTCGTGCCGGACAGCACGGTCTCGGCCGCAGCGTCCGGCGGGCCGTCCGGGGTGACCGGCGCTCGCATCACGAACGGGTACCGCGTCCCGGTGTCACTCGACGAGCAGTCCCGCCCGACCTCGTCACCGCTCAAGCGCGCGGACCCCGGCTTCGACCGACGTGGCGCCGCGGTGGCAGCGGTCGGCAGCGGGACCGGGCCGACCCTGTTCTGACGAGCGTCCACCTTCCGCGTTCGGGGGACACCCTGTGTCGGTGATCGGCGGTAGCATCGAGCGGGTCGCCGGATCGTGCTCGTTTCGGGGTACACGCTCGGCCCTGACCGGCCGCGTGGTACGGCGACCGGACGACTCCCGGAAGGACCTTCGACCCGTGCTCGGCATCCCCACGCACCTCGCTCCGCGAGTGAACGCGTGGTCGACCGTGCGCGCGTTCCACGCTGCGGCGATCGGTTCCGTCGTCGCCGCCGCCGTCACGCTGCTGCTGTACCGTCTGGCCGAGCCCGACGTGCGGGTCGCCGGGGCCGTGCTCGCACTCCTGCCGATGCTGGCGATGATCGGCGTGCACGTGCAGTTCGCCACCTGGCGCTCGGCCGTGGCGTTCCTGCTCACCGGTGGGGTGTGCACGTGGTGGTTCACGACGATCGTGCAACGCGAGGTCCCTGCGGGATGGGTGACGAGCTACCTGCTGTCGCTCGCGGTGATCCCGCTCGTGCTCGTGGGCGGCGCCGGCGCGGTCGCGAGCCGCGTCGTCGTCTGGTCGATCGGCGGGTTCCTGGTCGGCCGGCTCGCGACGGGGATCGCCGTGCTGCAGTCCGGCGGGCCGCCCCGGCCGCTCGTGCTCGCCTGGATCACGCTGGGGTTCGTGGTCGCCCTCGTGCTCTTCACCAGTCGGAACACCGCGCGGTCCGAGCGCGTCCAGCCCGAGCTGCTCCGCTCCGCGCGCGAGGAGCACGTGTCCGCCTACCGCGCCGGTGTCGAGGCCGAGGCCGCGGCGATCCTGCACGACACCGTCCTGAACCACCTCGGGGCCATCGCCCTGGCACCCGACGGACCGATGGACCCCCAGCTGGCGCGGACCGTCGAGGCCGACGTCGCGATGCTCACCGGCAAGCAGTGGCTGGCTCCGGCCGAGCGGTCCGACGAGCCGGACCCGGCTGCTGCCGGTACCGCGTTCACCGCGATGGTCGACGAGTACCGTGCCCAGGGCCTCACGGTCACGGTGACCGGGGACCCCGGTGCCCTGGTGCGGCTCGACCCGTCCGCGACGACCGCCCTGCTGCGTGCCGTGGGACAGTGCCTGGCGAACGTCCGGAAGCACGCCGGCACCGATGCCGCCGAGGTCAGCGTCTTCGACGACGGTGCGTCGTGCACCGTCATGGTGGTCGACGACGGCCGCGGGTTCGACGAGCAGGAGACCGGGAACGACCGGATGGGGCTGCGCGGCTCGGTCCGCGAACGCATCGGTCGTGTCGGCGGTGACGTGCAGGTCTGGTCGTCGCCGGGCTCCGGCACCAGCGTGATGATGACCGTCCCCTACACGCGCGAGGACACCGCTCGTGCCGACGGAGCGGGCACCGGTGGCATGCGGTCCGGCGGCCTCCGGACCAGCGGCGCCGCCTCCTACGCCGTGACCGGCGAGTCCGATCGGGGGACCACCCGGTGAGCCGCGTCGACGCGGTGCGCGCGGCGGTCCGGAGTGCCCGGACGGCGCAGCAGTGGGACCCGCTCGGCGCCATGGGGTCCCGTCCGCTCGCGGTGCTGCTCGGTGCCGCCGGCATCCTGTGGGCACTCCTCGTCTCGGTGTTCGACCGCGATGTGGTCGGGAGCCCGACCCTCAGTGCGCTCACGGTGCTGCTGCTGGCGGCGTCCGCGGCGGTCGTCGTCACGGCCTCCTCGCCGTTCCGTGCTCCCTTCCCGCGCTGGGCCTACGTGCTCCACGTCGTGCTGCTCGGAGCCGCGACGATCGCCAGCGTCGCCGCGCAGTGGGGGCCGGACCGCAACGCGATGAACGACTTCATGTCCGTGCTCACCGCGACCGGCATCGTCATGGTCGCGCCCTACCGACCGTGGCGCGACCTGGCGGTCGGCGGGATCGTCCTCGCCGCGGTCGACGCCGCGGCCTGGGGGATCGCCGCCGCCGAGTTCCCCCACCAGGTGCCCACGGCCGTCGCGGCCTTCCTCGCAGCGGCGCCCACCCTGGTCCTCACCGGCGCATCGGTCGTCTTCGCCTGGACGTTCGGTGGACTGGCGGAGCGCGTGCAGATCCGTGCCGGCTCGTACTCCGTCGCGCGCGCCGAGCGGGACGGCATCGCGGCGAGCGTGCAGCAGGACCGGTCCGTCATCCTCAGCCGTGACGTCGCCCCGTTCCTCACCGAGCTCCGGACCAGCGAGGTGATCACCGACGCCGACCGTGCACGCGCCCGTGCCATCGCGGACGGCATCCGGCGCGCCATGGTCGCCGACGCCGACCGGACCTGGTTCGAGTACGCGGTGACCGTCGACGGTGGGTCGGTGGAGTCGGTCGACGACCCGGACGGCCTCGTCGCGACGCTCGACACCGACCAGCGCACGGTGGTCCGCACCTTCCTCCGCGCGGCACTCGGCGCAGCGACCGTCGACCCGGCACGCTTCCGCGCCGTCGTGCGCCGTGCGGAGGAACCGGGGTCCCCTCCCGAGCGGGTCGAGGTCCGCCTGGAGCTCGCGGTCGACGACTCCGACGTCGGCATCCACCGGACGTTCGACCCGTACTTCGCGGTCCTCCGCGTGACCTTCCCCGACCTCGACGTCGCCGTCCGCCCATCGTCCCTCGCACTAAGGTTCTCCTATGACCAGCACTGACCCGAACCGGACCACGGAGGGCGTGCCCGCGCTCCCGCAGCCCGGAACCCGACGCGTGCGGCTGGCGATCCTCGACGACCACGAGGTGCTGCTCGACAGCCTGTCGAGCTGGATCGCCGTGAACGCCTTCGACTTCGATCTCGCCCTGACCGCGCACACGTGGCTCGAGATGGTGCACAGCGAGAACTTCCCGACGGACCTCGTGTTCCTCGACTTCCAGCTCAAGGAGCCGGTGTCGATCGAGGCGCGCGTCCGCACCTGCCGGGCCGCCGGCGCGAAGGTCATCGTGCTGTCGAGCGTCGACAGCCGTGAGTCGCGCGACCGCGCGCTCGCAGCCGGCGCGGCCGCGTTCCTGTCGAAGTCGCTGCCGATGCGCGAGGTCATGGACGTCGCGCGCGAGGTCATGGGGGTCTCCCGCGAGACCCCGCCGCAGCGCGACTGGCGGCCGCTGCCGACCGGCGCGAGCGCGCACCAGCGGCCGAAGCTCAGCGCGGGTGAGGAAGAGGCACTCCGCCTGTACGTGTCCGGCTACTCGACCAACGAGGTCGCCGCGCAGATGAACGTGCAGTACGAGACCGCCAAGACGTACCTGCGTCGCGTGCGCGAGAAGTACAGCAAGGTGGGACGTCCCGCGTCGAAGAAGTCGGACCTCATCCGCCGCGCCGCCGAGGACGGGTTCCTCGCGTAGTGGCGAAGCTCTACTTCCGGTACGGCGCGATGAACAGCGGCAAGAGCACCGGGCTGCTGCAGGCGGCGTTCAACTACGAGGAGCGCGGGCAGCGCGTCCTGCTGGCGAAGCCGTCGGTCGACACCAAGGGCGACCGCGAGATCGTCTCCCGTCTCGGTGTCACCCGGACGGTCGACGTCGTCCTCGCCCCGCACGACGACGTCCGTGCGGCGGTCGCCGAGGCCGGTGCGAGCGACCCCGAGTCGGACCGGCTCGACGGCATGGTGCGCCCGGTGAGCTGCGTGCTCGTCGACGAGGCGCAGTTCCTCACCCCGCGACAGGTCGACGACCTGCTCCGCGTCGCCGTGCTCGACGAGGTCCCCGTGCTCGCCTACGGCATCCGCACCGACTTCCGCACCGAGGCGTTCCCCGGCAGCGCCCGGCTGCTCGAGGTCGCGCACTCGCTCGAGGAGCTCAAGACCATCTGCCGCTGCGGTCGCAAGGCCGTCTTCAACGCCCGGAAGGTCGACGGTCACTTCGTCTTCGACGGGTCGCAGGTCGCGATCGACGGCGTCGACGTCACGTACGAGTCGCTGTGCGCGAACTGCTACCTCAGCGAGTCCGGCGGACGGCTCGACGGCGAGCTCGCGCACTGACCCGGCCCACGTCCGTCAGATGACCCGCCGACGGACGGGAGGCGCGGCGCAGCGCCGCCACGCGCCTCCCGTCCGTCCCGTGGTGCGGAATGCGCGCACGCCGGCGACGGTTGACGTCCGCATGAGCGACGCCACCGTGCACCTGTCCGTCCTCGACCTGGCCACCCGCGAGTACGGCCAGTCGAACACCGAGGCCCTGCAGGGCTCGATCGACATGGCCGTGCACGCCGAGCAGCTCGGGTACGAGCGCGTCTGGGTGGCGGAGCACCACGGCATGCCGGGCATCACCTCGTCCGCGCCCGCCGTCCTGCTCAGCGCGGTGGGGGCCGCGACGTCGCGGATCCGGATCGGTTCCGGCGGCGTGATGCTGCCGAACCACGCGCCGCTCGTGATCGCCGAGCAGTTCGGCACGCTGCGGGCGCTCTACGGCGACCGCGTCGACCTCGGCATCGGACGGGCCCCCGGGACCGACGGCGCGACCGCGATGGCCCTGCGTCGCACCGACCGGCTCGACGTCGACGACTTCCCGCAGCAGCTCGCGGACCTCATCGGCTTCTTCACCGGCATGGACGCGTCGAACCCGCTGTCACGCATCCGCGCCGTGCCGGGCTACGGCGACGTGCCCGAGTTCTGGCTGCTCGGCTCCTCGGGCTACAGCGCGCAGGTCGCCGGTGCACTCGGGGTCTCGTTCGCCTTCGCGCACCACTTCGCGTCGGACAACACCGAGGCGGCACTCGCGCTCTACCGCGACTCGTTCCGTCCGTCCCGCTTCCGGCAGACCCCGAACGCGCTGATCGGCGTGCAGGTCGTCACCGACGAGGACCCGGCGGTCGTGGAGGAGCAGAGTGCTCCCGGGATGATCTCGTTCATCCGGATGCGACAGGGCGCGAAGCCCGAGCCGGTGTCGATGGAGGAGGCCCGTGCGTACGAGTTCTCCGACCTCGAGCGCCGGTTCATCGCCGCGCGCACGGAGCGGCAGGCCTACGGTTCGCGGGACCAGGTCGCGGCGAAGATCAACGAGCTCGTCGCGTCGACCGGCGCGGACGGCGTCATCGTCGCACCGGGGGCCGCACAGGCGCGCTACCGGCACCAGGCGCTCGACGTGGTGGCGTCGCTGCAGGCCGAGGGGCTCCTCGTGCCCGCGGGAGCCACGGTCTAGCCGGGCCGCCTCGCCACGGACCGTCGGCGTCCGGCTGCCCGCGCCCGTCGCCGTCAGGGGAGCAGGCCGAGGCGCTTCGCGGCGGTGATCGCACCGACGCGTGTGCCGACGTCGAGCTTCCGGTAGACGTTGTACACGTGCCGCTTCACCGTCCCGACGGCGAGTCCGAGCTCCGCGGCGATCTCGGCGTTCGAGCGAGCAGCGGCCACGAGTCCGAGCACCTCGACCTCGCGGTCGCTGAGCGGGGACCCGGCACGCGCGTCGGTGACGAGGTCGACCGGGAAGGTCACCGGTGACGCCCCTGCCCGTGTCGCCCGGACGATCCGTTCGACGAGCTCACGGCTCGGCGTGTCCTTCGTCACGAAGTCCACAGCGCCGGCGTCGAGCAGGGCGCGACGCAGGACGGCGTCGCGGTGCATCGTCAGCACGACGATGCTGATGTGCGGGTGGGTGCGACGAACGGTGGCGATGGTCGTGCGCGCCGGTGGGCCGTCGAGCTCGACGTCGAGCAGGAGCACGTCGATCGCCGCGGACTCGGGGGAGTCGAGCACGTCGGACGGCCGTTCCCCGTGGGCGACCACGCGGATCGTGGGCACGGCGGACAGGATCGTCGCGAGCCCCTCGCGGAAGAGTCGGTGGTCGTCGACGAGTGCGACGTGGGTGACGGCGGTCACAGGGCCCCCCTCGGGACGGTCAGGCGGACGGTGGTGCCCGAGCCCGGGGTGCTCTCGACGTCGAGGCGGGCACCGAGCACCCCCGCACGTTCTCGCATCGTGCGCTGGCCGAGGCGGCCCTCGGGGACCGCGCCCGGCGTGAACCCGGGCCCGTCGTCCCGCACCGTCGCGACGACCGTCGCCGGTGACCAGGCGAACTCGACCGTCGCCGTGGAGCCCGGAGCGTGCTTCCGACGGTTGGTGAGCGCTTCGAGCAGGATGGTCAGCGCCTCCTCGGCCTTCCAGTTCGGCAGCGCACCGGCGACGCCCGTGGTCGTGATCACGAGGCGGTCGTCCCCGGGGAACAGGTCGTCCACGTGCCGCCGGAGGGCATCGTCGAGCCGGTCCGCACCGACCCGGGCGTGCAGTGACAGGGCGAGGTCCTGCACGTCGGTCAGCGCACCCCGGAGCAGCCGCCCTGCGGACTCGAGCTGCGCGGTGCGCTCCGCGTCATCGGGGTCGGTCAGCAGCACGAGATCGAGGCGCTGCAGCCCGGCGAGGACGCCGTGCGCGACGCGGTCGTGCAGGTCGCGTGCGATCTGCTCGCGCGAGTCCAGGTTCGTCGAGGTCACCCGCTGGCGGAGCGCCTCCGTGTACGCGATCGCGCCGGCCGGGAACCGGCTCCAGACGCCGGCGTGCAGCGCCCGCGTGGCGCGGAGGACCTCGTTGGCGGATCGCGCACCGACCTCGTCGACGAACACCGGCAGGTAGGCGTCGAAGAGCATCTCGGCCGCCAGCATGGCGCCCGCGGGGTGCTGCGCGTGCTCGGCGTGCAGGGCGCCGGTCGCGAGGTGCGCCGGGTCGAGGTAGCGGTCGCTCACGACGCTCCCGGCTCCGTCTCCGGACGCGTACCGCTCGTGTGCGTCGGCGATCATCGACGTCACGTTGTCGAGGAGGCTCTGCGCGAGGACCGGGTCGTCGGCGAGTTCCGGGAAACGGGCGCCGATGTCCGCGAGGACGGCGGCGAGCGGGGCGGGGATCGTCATGACGGTTGCGAGCGTAGCGGGGGAGGTCGCACGGCTGCGCCCGATCGCTCGGCGATGTGTCCTGTGGCACAGGGCCCGCAGCCCGCCTGGTGGTGCCTGCCCTGCGTGCGTGCTCGTCCGGCGAAAGCAGCAGGGCCCCGATCCGAGCGGATCAGGGCCCTGCTGTTCTACTGTCTCAACACAGTGTCGGGGTGACAGGATTTGAACCTGCGACCTCCTCGTCCCGAACGAGGCGCGCTACCAAGCTGCGCCACACCCCGCGGTGTGGTTGCTCCGAACCGGAGCGACCAGGAAAGTCTACCGGACGTTCGAGGGTGCTCACGACCATTCGGGGAACACCCGGGCGCGTCGCGGCGAAGGTCCGCTCAGGCCGTCCGCGCGGTCAGGGTCACGACGACCGCCTCGGGGCGGCACGAGAAGCGCACCGGTGCGTAGATCGACGTCCCGATCCCCGCTGACACCTCGAGCCACGACCAGTGCCCACGGTGCTGCCACTTGTGCAGTCCGCTGACGTACTGCCGGGGGAGGTCCGAGTTCGTGACGAGCGCGCCGACGCCCGGCACCTGCACCTGCCCACCGTGGGTGTGCCCGGCGAAGACGATGTCGGCACCCTGGTCGACGAAGGCATCGAGGACGCGACGGTACGGCGCGTGCGTGATGCCGATCGCCACGGGGGAAGGGCCGTCCTCGTCCTCGGTCCACGGCACGGCGCTGCGCATCTCGTCGACGTTTGTGGGCAGCAGGTCGAGGCGGTCCCAGTCGCGGTGCGCGTCCGACGTGCCGAACAGCTCGAACCGGGATCCGCGGAGCTCGATCGCGTGCGCCTGGTCGTTGACGTCGAGCCACCCGAGTGACTCGAAGAACGCGGTCTGCCGGTCGATGTCGAGCTCGACCGGACGGCGCCCGGTGTGGTGACTGCTCGGGCCGGTGAAGTACCGGAAGGGGTTGCGCGGCGAGGGTCCGTAGAAGTCGTTCGACCCGTGCGCGAAGGCCCCCGGGACACCGCGGAACGGCTCGAGCGCGTACTCGACCGCGGCGTTGGCCGTCGGGTGCCCGAGGTTGTCCCCCGTGTTCACCACGAAGTCCGGCTCGACCAGGCTGAGGTCACGGAGCCACTGCTGCTTGTCGGCCTGCCACGGTGCCATGTGGATGTCAGAGAGGTGCAGGACCGTCACGTCCCGCGAGCCCTCCGGCAGTACCGGGACGGTCTCCCAGCGGATGCCGAAGCGGCGACGCTCGACGAGGGAACCCCACGCCGCCGTCGCCGCTCCGACGGCCGCGCCCGCTGCGATCACTCCCAGCGCGGCGCGACCGCGACTCACCTGCAGTCCTTCGGTGCGTTGCCGTCCTTGTCGCCGAAGAGCTGCACCGTCACCGTCGCGTCCTTGCCGATCGCGGTGCCCTCACCCGGGTCGACAGCGGCGACCGTGCACTGGTTGCCGCCGTCGCCCTTCGCGTACTGCCCGGACAGCGCGACCGTCGTGATGCCGGCCCCCTGCAGGGCGTTCTTGGCGTCACCGACGCTCTTCCCGGTGATCTGCGGGACCGTCGTCTGGCTGCCGTCGGTCGTGAAGACCGTCACGCTCGACCCCGTCGACAGGAGCGACCCCGCTGCCGGTGACGTCGACGAGACCGTCCCGGGAGTCCCGCCGCCGGCCTGCGCGCCGCCGTCGACGTAGGTGAAGCCGGCACCGGCGAGCGTGGCGCGGGCGTCGTCAGCGGTCTTCCCGCTCACGTCGGGCACGGCGACGCTGTTCCCGCGCAGGGCGGTCTGGGACGGCGTCGGGAACGGGTCGGCCGGGTGCAGGTTGTTGATCGGGATCATCGCCTGCTGCCACACGTGGGCACGCTGCGACGCGTAGGAGCCGTAGCCCGCGCCGCTGTTGTAGTGCCGCAGGTTGGTCTTCGCACCGTCGGTGTTGCCCTGCCAGTAGGCGGTCGCGACCTTCGAGCTCGCACCAACGAGCCAGATCTGGTCCGCGTCGTCCGTGGTGCCCGTCTTGGCGAACAGCTGCGTGCCGTCCGGGGTCTGCGCGCCCACGGCGGTGCCGGACTGGATCGTCCCGCGCATCGCGAAGGCGGCGGTCGCGGCGACGCTCGGGTCGAGCACCTGCTTGCACTGCTTCGGCTGCCCGCCGAGCTGCTTGCCGGAGGCGTCGGTGACCTGGTCGATCGCGATCGGGGCGCAGTAGATGCCGCCGTTCGCGATGGTCGCGTAGGCGGACGCCATCGTGAGCGGCGCGATGTTGTTCGTCCCGAGGATCGACGACGGGTAGGCGTTCAGCTCCGTCTTCTCGTCGGCGGAGTGCACACCGAGGTCCTGGGCCGTCTGCCGGATGTCGCACAGGTCGAGCTTCGCGGCCATCGAGGCGAACGCCGCGTTCACGGAGAGCGCGGTCGCACGGGCCACGGTGAACTGGCCCTTCTCGCCCGCAGAGTCGTTCTTCGGGGCCCACGGCGAGGTGATGGTGGAGCCGCACTGGGTCCACCGCGACGTGTTGTGCGGGGTGCCGTTGACGCTCTCGTTCAGGCCGTGTCCGGCCTTCAGCCAGTCGAGCAGCGTGAAGACCTTGTACGTCGACCCGACCTGGAAGCCGATGGAGCCGCCGTACTCCTTGTCGACGCTGTAGTTGATGGACGTCGCGGTCGGGGGCGACTGCAGGGACTGGTCGTAGTCCTTGTTCTGCGCCATCGTCAGGATTCGTCCGGTCGATGCCTCGACGGAGTTGAGCGCACTGCCGAGCTGCAGGCGCGACTCGGTGTTCGGGTCGAAGGTGTTCAGCAGGGTCTTCTGCTGCGCGGTCAGGTCGATGTCCAGCGTGGTCTGGATCTTGTACCCGCCGTTGCGCCAGGCCTGGTCGCGCTCCTTCTGCGTGCCGCCGAGCTGCGACATCTGCTTGACGACCTTCACCGCGTAGTCGCAGAAGAACTGCGCGCCGTTGCCGGCAGCCGACTTGCAGCCCTGGCTCGGCTCGGTCAGGTGCACGTAGTCGGCGGGGTTCGACGCGATCGCCTGGTCGAACTCCTCCTTGGTCAGGTGCTTCTGCGCGTACATCGACTTGAGGATGACGTCGCGGCGGGCCTTGTTGGCCTCGTAGTTCTCCGGCTTCGCCAGGTTGCGCGTGTTCGGCGACTGCACGATCGCCAGGATCGAGGCGGCCTCGGCCGGGGTGAGGTCGGTGGCCGACTTGTTGAAGTAGTGCTGCGCGGCGGCCTGTACACCGTAGGTCTGGTCGCCGAAGTAGGCGATGTTGAGGTACCCGGTCAGGATCTCCTTGTGCGAGTACTTCTTCGCCAGGCCGATGGCGAGCTTCATCTCCTCGAGCTTGCGGGGGATGGTCTGCTCGACGGCGTCGTTGTACGCCTTCTGGCGCTCTTCCTCGGTCGGGAGCTCGAGGGCCTGCTGCATCTTGATGTTGCGGACGAGCTGCATCGTCAGGGTCGAGCCACCGCCCGACTCGCCGAGCCCGCCGGCGATGCTGCCGACGCCGGCGCGCACGAGCGACGTCATGTCGACGCCACCGTGGTCCCAGAAGCGCTTGTCCTCGCCGTCGATCGCGGCGTTCTTCAGCTGGTCGCTGATCTGGTCGTACTGGAGCTCCTCGCGGTTTTGGTCGTAGACCGTCGCGAGCTGGACCGGCTGCCCGTTGCTGTAGGCGTAGATCTCGTTGCGCTGCGGGAGGTCACCGATCTCGATGTACTCCGGCAGGGACTCGAACACGCCGATGGTCGAGGTCGTGGTGACACCGGCGACGGCGATCGCCGGGGTGACCCCGATCGTCACCAGCAGACCGGCGAGCGCGCTGAACCCGACGAAACCGACGAAGGCGCCGATCGCGGAGACGGGCTTGGTCCGCGAGGCAGACTTCTGGGCAGACATAGGATGCAGCCTAAACGACGCCCACGACTGAAAGGCTGGCAAGGAACCGCATGACTCGCTGGGAGTACTTCACCACGCCGTTGATGATCCACAACACCGCTGCCATCCTCAACGCCCACGGCGACGAGGGCTGGGAGCTGGTCCAGGTCGTCACCGGTCCCGAGGGCGGACTCGTCGCCTACCTGAAGCGCCCGAAGGCCGACGCGTGAGCGTCGCGGACCGCCTCGCCGATCTGGGGCTGACGCTCCCGCCGGTCGCCGCACCGGTCGCCGCCTACGTCCCCGCGGTCGTCTCCGGCCAGTACGTCCACACGGCCGGCCAGCTGCCGTTCGTCGACGGCGCACTGCCCGTCACCGGCAAGGTCGGGGCGTCGGTCGACGCCGAGACCGCCACCGCGCAAGCCCGCGTGGCCGCGCTCAACGCGCTTGCGGCCGTCGAGTCGGTCGCCGGCTCGCTCGACCGCGTCGCCCGGGTCGTCAAGGTCACCGTGTTCGTCGCGTCGGAACCGTCCTTCACGGGCCAGCCCGGGGTCGCCAACGGCGCTTCCACCTTGGTCGGCGAGGTCTTCGGGGACGCCGGCGTCCACGCGCGCAGCGCGGTGGGCGTGGCCGTGCTCCCGCTGGACGCACCGGTCGAGGTCGAGCTGGTCGTGGAGCTGACCGACTGACGGACCGTCAGTCTCGTGCGCAACGCAGGTGGGGCCTCCAGTCCGGGTCGGACGGGAGGCCCCACGCACGTTCCGTGGTCTACATCAGTTCCGCGATGGTCGCCATGATCGTCGGGTCGGCCAGCGTGGTCGTGTCGCCGATGCGGCGGCCCTCGGCCGCGTCGCGGAGCAGGCGGCGCATGATCTTGCCCGAGCGCGTCTTCGGCAGTTCCGGCACCACGACGACCTGCCGCGGCTTCGCGATCGCGCCGATGCGCGTGCCGACCCAGTCGCGGAGCTCCTTCGAGACGGCCTCGCGGTCGACGCCCTCGGCCGCCTCGGCGGTCAGGATGACGAACGCGACGACCGCCTGACCGGTCGTCTCGTCGGCGGCGCCGACGACGGCGGCCTCCGCGACGCCCTCGTGCCCGACGAGGGCGGACTCGATCTCCGCGGTGGAGAGCCGGTGGCCGGAGACGTTCATCACGTCATCGACGCGACCCTGCACCCAGATGTCGCCCTGCCCGTCGAGCCGTGCGCCGTCACCGGCGAAGTAGCGGCCGGGGAAGCGCGACCAGTAGGTCTCGACGAAGCGGTCGGGGTCGTTCCAGATGCCGCGGGCCATCGAGGGCCACGGCTCGGTGATCGTGAGGTAGCCGCTCTCGCCGGGGTCGGCGCGGTGCCCCTCCTCGTCGACGATCTCGGCGACGATGCCCGGCAGCGGGGTCTGCGCGGCGCCGGGCTTCAACTTCGTGACACCGGGCAGTGCCGAGATCATGATCGCGCCGGTCTCGGTCTGCCACCAGGTGTCGACGATCGGCGTGCGGTCGTGTCCGATGACTTGCCGGTACCACTGCCACGCCTCGGGGTTGATGGGTTCGCCGACGCTGCCGAGCAGGCGGAGCGTCTCGAGACTCCGTGCCTCGGGGATCTGCCTGCCGGCCTTCATCGCCGCGCGGACCGCGGTCGGGGCGGTGTAGAGGACGGTGACGCCGTAGCTGTCGACGATGTCCCACCAGCGGCCGGGCTTCGGCTCGTCGGGCGTGCCCTCGTACAGCACCTGCGTGACGCCGTTCGCGAGCGGGCCGTAGACGACGTAGGAGTGCCCCGTGATCCAGCCGATGTCGGCGGTGCACCAGTAGACGTCCTTCTCCGGGTGCATGTCGAAGACGTTCCGGTGCGTGTAGGCGGCCTGCGTCAGGTAGCCGCCCGAGGTGTGCACGATGCCCTTCGGCTTCCCGGTCGTGCCCGAGGTGTAGAGGATGAACAGGGGCGTCTCGGCCGGGAACGCCTGTGCCTCGTGCTCGGGGGCGGCCTTCGCCAGTTCGTCGTGCCACCACAGGTCGCGGTCGGTCCAGGCGATCTCGTTGCCGCCGCGCTTGACGACGAGGACGTGCTCGACGGTGTCCGTGCCCTCGCCGGTCAGGGCCTCGTCGACCGCGGGCTTGAGCGGCGAGACCGCGCCGCGTCGCCAGCCGCCGTCCGCGGTGACGACGAGCTTCGCGCCGGCGTCCTCGATGCGGGCGCGGAGGCTCTCGGCACTGAACCCGCCGAAGACGACCGAGTGTACGGCGCCGATCCGGGCGACCGCGAGCATGGTGACGACGGCCTCGGGGATGAGGGGCATGTAGACGACGACGCGGTCGCCCTGCACGACGCCGAGGTCGGTGAGCATGTTGGCGGCGCGCTGCACGTCGGCGGTGAGCTCGGCGTAGGTGATGCGGCGTGTGTCGCCGGGGGCGCCCTCGAAGTGGATGGCCACGCGGTCGCCGTTGCCCGCGCGGACGTGCCGGTCGAGGCAGTTCTCGGCGACGTTGAGCGTGCCGTCGTCGAACCACTTCGCGAACGGCGCGCCGGACCAGTCCAGCGTGCGGGTGAACGGCGTGCGCCAGTCGAGCAGCGTCCGGGCCTGGTCCGCCCAGAACGCCTCGCGGTCGGCGGCGGCGGCCTCGTGGAGGTCCTCCCGCGCGACTGCGTCGGCGACGAAGTCCGCCGTGGGAGCGAAGGTCGGGCCGTCCTCGTGACGTTCGTCGGCCTGGGTCGGTGTGGACATCGGTGTCCTCTCGCATCGGTGCGGCTGGGGTGCAGTCGGAGACTACCCCCGGTGCGGGACCACCCTGCGGGGCCGAGCGGACATTCCGGCCACCGAGTTGCCGAGCATGGGCTGTCATGGGGTACAGTGGTTCCTGCCGGACTCGTTTCCGGTGGCACCGGGCCGGATTCCCCCCAATCCACCGATGCCAAGGCGGCACCAGTTCCCCCCAACAGGTGCCGCCTCTTCTTTTTGTCCGACGCCTGTCGTGCAGCGACCCGAGGCTGCAGGTGTCGATCCGCGTGCTGGTGCCGAAGAGTGGACAGAGCTGTCCACGTCGTCGGTGCAGGGCCGACCGAGGGACGGCTCCGGCTGTGCGCGTCAGCTCGGTCGGCCGTCCGCGTCGTTCCCTCGTCGCCCCGCGGCCGGAGACCGGACACCGAACGGGGTACGGCTTTGCGTGACGGGGTACAACACGGTGCTCCTGGGGTGTCGAGCCGACGGTCTCCACAGGACATACCGATCCCTGCGCTGTGCGCAGTCCGCCGACCTAGCGTCGTCGCATGCACCGCCACCGAGCCGACACCGCCCGGGCCGACCACCACGCCGCTCCGAGGGCCGGCTCCGGAGGGCCCGGTGCTGTGCCGTTCCTGCCGGGAGCCGAGCGGGCTCGACGACGGAGGAACCTCGATCCGTCGGTGTTCGAGGAACTCGCGGCCCTCGTGTCCGACGCGACGACGACGGACGTGCTCGTCGTCGGCGGACACGGCACGTGGATCGACCGCGGACGAGGGCTCGAACCCGCTCGTCCCGAGCTCCCGGAGCGGCGGGCCCGCGCGCTCGCCGCGGAGCTCGTCGCCCTCGGCGGGCGGCACGTCGACGAGACGACACCGTGCGCGGACGTGCGGCACGGCGACGGCGTGCGCGTGCACGTCGTCCTCGCGCCGGTGTCGGTGGGCGGGACCGCGTTGTCCATCCGGCTGCCACGACCCGAACGCCCGACGCTCGCCGAGCTCGAGCGGCTCGGGACGTTCCGCGCTGTTCGACGCGCCGTCCTCGAGGACGCGGTCGCCGGACGGCGCAACGTGCTCGTCACGGGTGCGACCGGCAGCGGGAAGACGACCGTGCTCGCAGCGATGCTCGGCGCGGTGCCCCACGACGAGCGGATCGTCACGGTCGAGGACACCGCGGAGCTCCGGATCGAGCACCCGCACGTGGTCGGGCTCGAGGCGCGGCAGGCGTCCGCCGAGGGGACGGGAGCGATCGGACTCGACCGGCTCGTGCGCGAGGCCCTGCGGATGCGCCCGGACCGGTTGGTCGTGGGGGAGTGCCGCGGTGCCGAGGTCCGCGAGCTCCTCGGAGCCCTGAACACCGGACACGACGGCGGAGCCGGCACCCTGCACGCCAACGGACTCGCCGACGTGGGGGCGCGGCTCGAGGCGCTCGGCGCGCTCGCCGGCCTCGGGCCGCAGGTGCTCGCGCGACAGGTCGTCAGCGCCGTCGACCTCGTCGTGCACCTCGAACGCCGACAGTCGTGGCGCGGGGTCGCGGCGGTCGGGACCTGCGTGCTCGACCGCGACGGGCGGCTCGAGGTCCGCCCCGTCGATCCCGGCGGCCGGTGAGTCGTCGTCGGAGCCGAGCGCCGACGGGCACGGCCACGCCGGGTACCGCCCTGCCGGATGCGGCCGGGGCCGCGCGGGTGCTGGACCGCGTGGCGGTGCTCGTCGCCGCTGGCGTGCCGGTGCCGCGGGCCTGGGCCCTGGTGGGCGGCGTGCCGGAAGCGGACGACCCCGCGTGGCAGGACGTCCACCTCGTCCTGCGTGTGGCGGAACGGACGGGAGCCCCGTCCGCCGGAGCCCTCCGTTCGCTCGCCGCGGCGATGCGTCGGAGCGCCGCCGCCGATCGCGCCGTCCGGGTCGCCCTCGCCGGACCCCGGACGAGCGCTCGGGTCGTCCTGGCGCTGCCCCTCCTCGGTCTCGGGATGGGTTCGGTCTGGGGCGCCGACGCGCTCGGGGTGCTCCTCGCCCGGCCGATCGGGTGGGTGTGCTGCGCGGCGGCGGCCGCACTGGTGTTCGTCGGGCAGCGCTGGAGTCGTCGGATGATCGACGCAGCAACACCCGACGGACACGTGCCGGGCATCCTGCTCGACGCCTGGGCGGTGGGACTGGGCGGCGGTGTCCCGTGGCGCTCGGCGGAGCGTGCCGTGCAGGAGACGCTCCTGGGGCTCGACCACCGGGCGGCGGCGGACCCGACCGCGCGACGGTGCCTGCACGAGGTGCTGGTCCTGAGCCGACGCGCCGGGGTGCCCGCCGTGGGGCTGCTCCGGGCCGCCGCCGAGGACGTCCGGGACGACGCCGCGGCCGCCGGGCTGGCAGCGGCGGAGCGGCTGGCGGTCCGGCTCGTGCTGCCGCTGGGCGTCTGCGTCCTGCCGGCCTTCGTCCTGGTCGGGGTCGTCCCGGTCGTGGTCGGGGTCCTCTCCTCCACCGTGGGCGGTCTCCGCTGAACCGTCCACAGACCGGCCGTCCGAGCGCCGGAGGCCGCCGCCGGTGCACGACTGTGGATGCACCACAGAGGAAGGGGAACCCATGATCGACTCGACACCTCGGACGGACTCGGCACCTCGGACCGAGCCGGCACCTCCGGCCGGGCGGGCCGGCGCGCACCGACCGCGCACGCGGCGACTCCGGGAGCGGATCGCCGACGACCGAGGCTCGGCCACCGCCGAGTACGCCGTCGTCATCCTGGCCGCGGTCGCCTTCGCCGGCGTGCTCGTCGCCGTGATGCGCTCGGGTGAGGTCCACCAGATCCTGACCGACCTCGTCCGCGGGGCACTCGTCCCGTGACCGCGTCGGCTCCCGTCGTTCGCGACCGCGGCAGTGTCACGGTCGAGTTCGCCGTCGGGCTCCCGCTGGTCGCCCTCGTCCTGGTCTCGCTGGTCGCGGGAGTGGTGGTCGTCGACCGGGTCGGGCGGCTCCAGTCGGTCGCCGGGACGGCGTCGCGGGCGCTGGGGCGCGGCGACGACCGGGGCGCGGATGCCGCGCTCGCTGCCGCTGCCGGTGTCTCGTCCCGGGTGCGGCAGGAGCACGGTCTGGTGTGCGTGGACGTGCAGGCGACCTCGGGCGGCCCGTTCTCGGTCCTGCCGCTCCGTGCGACCGGCTGCGCGGCGGCAGGCGGTCGCTGATGCGGACGGACCGGGGCTCGGCGACCGTCGCGCTGGTCGCCGTGCTGGCGCTCGTCCTGCTCGTCGTCACGGCGGCGCTCGCCGGGGCTCGGTCGCGGGTGCTCATCGAACGGACGCGGACCGCCGCCGACGCCGCCGCTCTCGCCGCCGCAGCCGCGCTCGTGCACCGTGTCCCCGGCACCCCGTGCGCCGTCGCCGCTCGCGTCGCCGTGGCCAACGGGGTCGCCCTGGACGCCTGCGCCACGGTCGCCGCCACGGCCCGCGTCCGGACGGTGGCCGGCTCCGGAGCGTTCGCCGTGAACGCCGTCGCCGTCGCCGGTCCCGCGTGCGGCCTGCCCGAACAGTGTGTGTATGGTGTGCACGTCGGCCCCCGGTCACCGTTGTCCCGGTCGACCCGGACACCGTTGCGGTCCTGGGCCGGCGCGCACCATCGATCAAGGAGTCACGTGCCAGGCACGAAGAAGCTCGTGATCGTCGAGAGCCCTGCGAAGGCGAAGACGATCGCGCAATACCTCGGCGACGGATACGAGGTCCAGGCGTCAGTCGGACACATCCGCGACCTCGTCGAGCCCAAGAACCTGCCGGCGGAGCTCAAGAAGGGCTCCCTGGGGAAGTTCTCGGTCGACGTCGACAACGGCTTCGAGCCCTACTACGTCGTCTCCGACGCGAAGAAGAAGACCGTCTCCGAGCTCAAGCGCGCCCTGAAGGACGCCGACGAGCTCTACCTCGCAACTGATGAGGACCGCGAGGGCGAGGCCATCGCGTGGCACCTGCTGCAGGTCCTCAAGCCGAAGGTGCCGGTCAAGCGCATGGTCTTCCACGAGATCACCAAGGAGGCCATCCAGCGCGCGCAGGAGGCCACCCGCGAACTCGACACCGCCCTGGTCGACGCGCAGGAGACCCGCCGCATCCTCGACCGGCTCTACGGGTACGAGGTCTCGCCGGTGCTCTGGCGCAAGGTCGGCCCCGGGCTGTCCGCCGGTCGTGTGCAGTCGGCCGCGACGCGACTCGTCGTCGACCGGGAGCGCGAGCGCCTGGCGTTCGTGTCCGCCAACTACTGGGACCTGACGGCCCGCTTCGAGAAGGTCGGCGACGCAGCCTTCACGGCCCGCCTCGCCCGACTGCAGGGGACGCGAGTCGCCTCGGGCCGCGACTTCGACGACCGCGGTGCGCTGAAGGGCGATGCCGTCCGCCTCGACGAGGCATCGGCCGCGTCGCTCACCACGGTGCTCCAGAGCGCCGGTGACGCGGTCGTGCGCAGCGTCGAGTCGAAGCCGTACACGCGTCGGCCGGCCGCACCGTTCACGACGTCGACCCTGCAGCAGGAGGCAGCGCGCAAGCTGCGCTTCTCCGCCCGGCAGACGATGAGCGTCGCGCAGGGGCTGTACGAGAACGGCCACATCACCTACATGCGAACGGACTCGTCGTCGCTGTCGCAGCAGGCGGTCACCGCGGCACGCAAGCAGGCGTCGGCGCTGTACGGGCCGGAGACGATCCCCGACAAGCCGCGCAGCTACGCGGGCAAGAGCAAGAACGCCCAGGAGGCCCACGAGGCCATCCGCCCGGCCGGCGACACCTTCCGCACGCCCTCCGAGATGAACGGTGTGCTGCGGGGCAACGACTGGAAGCTCTACGACCTCATCTGGAAGCGCACGGTCGCGTCGCAGATGGCGGACGCCAAGGGCTCGACCGCGTCGGTCGTCCTCGGCATCACGTCGAGCGACAGCGTCGCAGGGGTCGCGTCGACGGCGAACGGCACGGACGCCGAGTTCACCGCGTCGGGCACCGTCATCACCTTCCGTGGCTTCCTCAACGCCTACGAGGAAGGCCGAGACGAGGAGCGGCACGGCGGCGAGAACGGCGACGCGAAGCTCCCGCAGATGGCCGAGGGCGACCACCTCGGCGTCAGCGAGGTCGAGGCCAAGGGGCACGACACCTCCGCTCCGCCGCGCTACACCGAGGCCAGCCTGGTGAAGACGCTCGAGGAACTCGGCATCGGTCGTCCGTCGACATACGCCGCGATCATCTCGACGATCATGGACCGCGGGTACGTCACGCAGCGCGGGAGTGCCCTCGTGCCGAACTGGATCGCGTTCAGCGTGGTCCGGCTCCTCGAGGACCACTTCGGCGACCTGGTGCAGTACGACTTCACCGCCGGCATGGAAGAGGACCTCGACCGCATCGCGAGCGGCGAAGCCGACCGCATCGACTGGCTCAAGGGCTTCTACTTCGGCGGCGACGACCACCGCGGACTCCGCACCGTCATCGACAACCTGGGTGAGATCGACGCGCGAGACATCAACTCGGTCGAGCTCGCGCCGGGCCTGACCCTGCGCATCGGGCGCTACGGGCCCTACATCGAGGTGCCGAGCGACGACCCGGAGAAGCCGCGGCGGGTGAACGTGCCCGAGGACCTCGCGCCCGACGAGCTGACCACCGAGAAGGCGCGCGAGCTCGTCGAGGCCCCGGTCGTCGGGGACCGCGTCGTGGGCATCAACCCCGAGACGGGCAAGGAGGTCCTGGCGAAGGACGGCCGGTTCGGCCCGTACGTCACCGAGCGCACGCCCGAACCGGAACCCACCGTCGACCCGTCCACGGGCGAGGTCACGGAGCCGGCCGCGGCCGAGGCGAGTGCGTCCGCGACCGCGTCTGCGCCGGCGGAGAAGGCGACGACGGGGAAGGCGACGACCACCGCGAAGGGCGCCAAGGCCCCTGCGAAGAAGACGACGAAGAAGGCCGCCGCGCCGAAGGAACGCACCGCGTCGCTCTTCAAGTCGATGGACCCGCAGACGGTGGACCTCGAGACCGCCCTCAAGCTCCTCGACCTGCCCCGGGTCGTCGGCAAGGACCCGGAGTCGGGCGACGACATCACGGCGCAGAACGGTCGCTACGGCCCGTACGTCAAGAAGGGGACGGACACCCGCACCCTGCCGAGCGAGGACGCGATCTTCGAGGTCGACCTGCCCGGCGCGCTGGAGCTGTTCGCGCAGCCCAAGTACGGCGGTCGACGTGCTGCCACCGCGGCGCTCAAGGAGTTCGAGGCCGACCCCGTGTCCGGCAAGCCGATCAAGGTGAAGGACGGCCGCTTCGGCCCCTACGTCACGGACGGCGAGACGAACGCGACCATCCCGCGGGGCGAGGACGTCGAGACCGTCGACCACGCCCGTGCCGTGCAGCTGCTCGCGGACAAGCGTGCCAAGGGACCGGTGAAGAAGAAGGCGCCGGCGCGGAAGACGGCGGCCAAGAAGAAGTGACCGGGCGGTTCATCACCCTCGAGGGTGGCGACGGCGCGGGCAAGACCACCCAGGCCGAGCTCCTCACCGCCTGGCTCGAGGAGCACGGTCGCACGGTCGTGCGCACCCGGGAGCCGGGCGGCACCGAGCTCGGGCAGCGCATCCGCGAGATGGTCCTGCACGAGCGGGGTCACGTCGCACCGCGCGCCGAGGCACTCCTCTACGCGGCCGACCGCGCCCACCACGTCGAGACGGTCGTCCGGCCCGCCCTCGCCCGTGGCGAGGTCGTCCTGCAGGACCGCTACATCGACTCGTCGGTGGCGTACCAGGGAGTCGCACGCGGGCTCGGTGCCGACCGGATCCGCTCCGTCTCGGACTGGGCCGCCGACGGACTCGTGCCCGACCTGACGGTGTTGCTCGACCTCGACGTGACGGTGGGGCGCAGCCGGGTCGCGGCCGCGCGGGGTGACGTCTTCGACCGCCTCGAGTCCGAGGCTGCGGCGTTCCACGAGACGGTGCGACGAGCCTTCCTCGACGCCGCCGACGCCGAGCCGGAGCGCTTCCTCGTCGTGGACGCCGGCCAGTCCGCAGACGCCGTGCAGCGCACGGTCCGCTCGGCCGTCGGTGCCCTCGTCGGGATCACGGACGAGGACGGCCGGGTGTGACGGTGGCTGCTGACAGGATGGCTCCGTGAGCGTGTGGGACGGCCTGACCGGACAGGACGACGCGGTCGCCGCCCTGCGCAGCGCGGCCGAGGCCCCGGACGGCACCGGCGGCATGACCCACTCGTGGCTCATCACCGGGCCGCCCGGGTCCGGGCGGTCGAACGTCGCCGCCGCCTTCGCCGCGGCACTGGTCGGCGACGGCGCGGACGACGACCACGCCCTGCAGCAGATCACCGCCCGCACCCATCCCGACGTCTCGGTGCTGACCACGCAGCGCGTCATCATCACGATCGACGAGATCCGGCAGCTGGTCACGTCGTCGTACTACTCACCGTCGGTGGGGCGGTACCGCATCGTCATCATCGAGGACGCGGACCGCATGACGGAGCGCACCTCGAACCTGCTGCTCAAGGCGCTCGAGGAGCCGCCGGAGCGGACGGTGTGGATCCTGTGCGCGCCGAGCGAGGCGGACCTGCTCCCGACGATCCGCTCTCGCGTCCGTTCCGTGCGGCTGCGCGTGCCCGACGTCGCGTCCGTTGCCGAGCTCATCGTCGCCCGTACCGGGGGCGACCGCGCGCTCGCCACCGATGCGGCGCGGCAGGCGCAGAGCCACATCGGCATGGCCCAGCGGCTGGCGACGAGCGAGGACGCCCGTGCCCGTCGACGCCGGACGCTCGAGACCGTGCTCGGCGTGCGCTCGGTCGGCGACGCCGTCATGGCCGCGGCCGAACTCCTGTCGGTCGCGGACGAGGACGCCAAGGCGATCACCCAGCAGCGCGACGGCGAGGAACGGGACGCCGCGCTGCGGTCGCTCGGCGTGGAGCCGGGCGGCACGGTCCCGCCGGCGCTGCGGTCGCAGCTGCGGGCCCTCGAAGAGGACCAGAAGCGCCGGGCGACGCGGAGTCTGCGCGACGGCCTGGACCGCATCCTGGTCGACGTCTCGTCGTTGTACCGGGACCTCCTGCTGCTCGGTCTCGGTGCACCGGCCGAGCCGGTCAACCTGGCGATGCGTGACCAGCTCGACCGGGCGCTCGAGACGGTGCCACCGGCATCGGCGCTCGAGGTCCTGGACGCGATCGCCCTGGCGCGGCAGCGGATCGCGGCGAACGTCGCGGCGCTCCTCGCCCTCGAGGCGCTGCTCGTGACCATCGCCCGCGCGACCCGCTGACCGGAGCCGGCGAGGCGGACGCGCGTCGAGCCTCCCGGCCGGGTCAGCGACCACCCACCGGACCCTGCGCAACCCCGCAGCCGAGCGCCCCGACCGTCGTGAGAAGATCGCGACATGCCCGAAGCCGCACCCGGACTGCGTGAGCGCAAGCGCCGCGCCACCCGTCTCGCGATCCAGCAGGCCGCCCTGCGGATCGCGCTCGACTCCGGCTGGCCCGCCGTCACGGTCGACGAGATCGCCCGACGCGCCGACGTGTCCCCGCGCACGTTCTTCAACTACTTCCCGAGCAAGGAGCAGGCCCTCCTCGGCGACGACCCGACCCTGCCGACCGGCCCGGCGCTCGACACGTTCCGCGCCGGGGGCCCGAGCGGTGAGCTCCTGGCCGACCTCGGCACCCTGCTCGTGCACACGACGAGCGAGCTGGTCGAGGAGCGCGGCCTGCTCGCGGAACGGCAGCGGGTGCTCCGCGCCGCGCCCGAGCTGTTCACCCGGCGCATGGCGTCGATGAAGGAGTTCCAGGCCGAGATCGAGGAGGCCGTGTCGGCGCGGCTCGCAGCGACCGAGCCGGACGTCGCGGCGGACCCGGACGCGCTGCGTCGACGGGCCCGACTCGCCTCGGTGGTGGCGCTCGCGGCGCTGCGGCACGCCTGGTGGGAGTGGTCCGACGGGGCCTCGGAGTCGGAGCTCTTCGAGGAGCTGCAGCGCTCGTTCGACGAGCTCGGGGCGCTCGTTTCGCGTTCCCTCGTCTGAACCTGTATAGTCATTGCTCGTGCCGCTCCGGGAACGGAGCGTCCGCCGCCTTAGCTCAGTCGGCAGAGCGATTCACTCGTAATGAATAGGTCGTCGGTTCGATTCCGACAGGCGGCTCCACGCCGGAACCCCCGGTCGGACGATGTCCGACCGGGGGTTCCCTCGTTCTGGCTGCCAGTCGCTGCTCGGCCACGGACCGAGCCCGGTCGCCGCGCGGCAGCCCCCTGGTAGACAGGTCCCATGACGGTTCGCTGGGGAGTCATCGGCACGGGCGGCATCGCCCACTCGTTCGTGGCGGACTGCACCGCCGCCGGCATCGAGTTCGTCGCGGTCGGCAGCCGCACGCGCGGGTCCGCCGAAGCGTTCGCCGCCGAGTACGGCATCGCCCGGGCCCACGGCTCCTACGCCGACCTGGTCGCCGACCCGGACGTGGAAGCCGTCTACGTCGCCACGCCCCACTCCCGCCACGCGGACGACGCCCTGCTCGCGATCGCGGCGGGCAAGCACGTCCTGGTCGAGAAGGCCTTCACCATCACGGCGGCCGAGGCACGCCGCGTGGTCGACGCCGCCCGCCGCGCCGACGTGGCCGTGACGGAGGCGATGTGGACCCGCTTCCTGCCGCAGATGCGGATGATCCGGGAGCTCGTCGCCGAGGGGCGCATCGGACGCCCGCGGCTCGTCGAGGCCAGCCACCACCAGGCCCTGCCGACCGACCCCCACCACCGGCTGAACGACCCGGCGCTCGGGGGCGGAGCGATGCTGGACCTCGGCATCTACCCGATCTCCTTCGCCGTCGACGTCCTCGGCGTGCCGACCAGGGTCACAGCAGCGGGCACGGTGAGCGAGCAGGGTGTCGACACGCAGATGGGCGTGGTGCTCACGCACGAGGGCGGGGCCCAGTCGGTGCTCCACTTCGCGCTGGACCTGCGGAGTCCGAACACGGCGTCGATCATCGGCGAGGACGGCCGCATCGACCTCGACGACACCTGGTACACGCCGACGACGTGGCGGCTCCGCGACCGCGACGGCACGGTGCTCGAGGAGTTCGACTCGCGCGAGGAGCTCGCCGGCTACGCCCACGAGGCGCGTGCCTTCGAGGCGATGGTCACTGCCGGCACCCACGAGGGCGGCCCGATGGACCCCGAGGAGACGGTGGCCGTCATGGCGGTCATGGACGAGGCCCGCCGGCAGGTGGGCGTCCGCTACGCGGCAGACGACGAGGGACCGGACCGATCCGGTCTGGAGGCTCCTCCCGCGGTTCCGTAGGATCGGTCGCGATGTCCGACCAGCAGCCCTCGTCGAAGTCCGTCCCGGCACGCCTCCGCGGCGCCGCCTCGTCCCTGCGCCGCTCGGTGGCGCGCCGACCGGTCCCGTGGATCGCCGGTGGTCTCGTCGGTGTGCTCGTGCTCGGTTCGGGCGCGTCGTTCGCGGTGGCCGCTGCGACGATGCCGTCGCACCCGTCCGCAGCCACGGCGTCCGCGACCACCGCCGCCCAGTCGGGCACGCCACGGGCATCCGCGACGCCGACTGCGACGCCGACCGCCGACGCGCGCGCCGTGCCCGAGGCCCCCGCAGGGCCGACGGCCCTGCGCACCTGCACCATCGACGCCGCGGCCTCGGCCGCCGGACTCGGCTCGTTCGAGGGCTTCGTCATGGACGCGGCGTCGGGTGAGACGCTGTTCTCGCGGAACGGGGAAGAGGCCGCGCAGACCGGCAGCGTGATGAAGACGCTGACGAGCGCCACGGCCCTCGCGGTCCTCGGCGGCGACCACCGGATCCCCACCACGGTGACGCGGGAGGGCGACGGCACCGTCGCGCTCGTCGGGCACGGCGACGCGACGCTCTCGGCCGGCAACGGCACGGTGTACCCGGGGGCGCCGACCCTCGCGCAGCTCGCACAGCAGGTGAAGGCGGCGCTCGGTGATGCCCCGGTGACGACCATCGTCGCCGACGACAGCTACTGGGACGACGCCGATGCGTGGGACCCGACCTGGCCGGAGAGCGAGCGGACGATCGGGTACCAGCCGCGGGTCACCGCGCTCATGGTCGACGGCGACCGGGCGAACCCGGCGGCAGCGACGTCGCCCCGTTCGACCGACCCGGTCGGGCGCGCCGGGGCAGCCTTCCGCACGGCGCTCGCGAACGCGGGCGTCGTCGGTGCCGGGAGCGCGCAGGTGGTGCAGCGTGCCACCACGAGCACGGACCAGATCGCATCGGTCTCCTCGCAGCCGGTCTCGACGCTGATCGGGCAGATGATCCCGAACTCCGACAACACCCTGGCCGAGATGCTCGCCCGCGTCTCGTCGAAGGAGTCCGGTGCAGGCGGCTCGGCGGCCTCGCTGACCGGTGTCTACCAGAAGGCCCTCGCCGGGTACGGCGTGGACCCCACGGGCATCACGATCAAGGACGGCTCGGGGGAGAGCGCGGCGAACGCGGTGTCGCCGTCGTTCGTCGCCCACCTGATGGTCGCGGTCGCCGCGGGCGAGAAGGGCCTCGGCGTCCTGTCCGAGTCGCTGCCGGTCGCCGGGGTGTCCGGAACCCTGGCGAGCCGGTTCACCGGCGACAACGCGGTGGCGCGCGGCAAGGTGCACGCGAAGACCGGGTGGATCGACAGCGCGAACACGCTCGGCGGGTACATCGACGCGGCGGACGGCCGACGCCTGACCTTCGCGTTCTACGCCATCGGGTCCTCGCGTGCCGCCGCGCTGCCGGCGCTCGACGCGGTGACCGCGGCGACGTTCCGGTGCGGCGGGAACCTGACCTCGTCGTGATGCGCGCGGTGTCCTGACACCGGCCCCGCCGTGCCGTGCGCGCGCCGCCCGGAGCGCGGGTCGCGCCTCACCGCGTCCGGAGGCGCGAGGTGCAGGATGGACGCATGGCCAGGGCACTGCTCGTCGTCGACGTCCAGAACGACTTCACGGAGGGCGGTGCGCTCGGTGTGACCGGTGGCGCAGCCCTCGCGAAGCGGATCAGCGCCTTCACCGGCCGCCACGGGGACGAGTACGACCTCATCGTCGGATCGCGTGACTGGCACCACGGCGACGACGACAACGGCGGACACTTCGCCGGTCCCGAGGGGCCGGACTTCGTCGACACGTGGCCGGTGCACTGCGTCGCCGGTACCCCGGGCGCGGAGTACCACCCGGACCTCGACGCGAGCGTGATCGACGTGCACGTGTACAAGGGTCGGGGGCGTCCGGACTACTCGGCCTTCCAGGCGAGCACCGACGACGGCACCGCGCTGCCGGGCCTGCTCGCGGAGCGTCGGGTGACGACGGTCGACATCGTCGGGATCGCCACCGACCACTGCGTGCGCGCCACGGCGCTCGACGCGCGGGCCGCCGGGTACGACGTCGCCGTCTACGACGACCTCGTGGCCGGTGTGGACGCGGAGCGCAGCGCACACGCCCTGGACGAGATCAGCGCGGTCGGCGGGCACGTCGACCACAGCGACATGGACGAGGGGCTCGCGAACCCCGGAGGAGCAGTACTGTGACCACCACCCGAACGACCACCGGCCCGACCACCACCGTCGCCGACGAGCACGTCTCCGTCGCCGACGTCCCCACCGGGCTGTTCATCGGTGGCGCATGGCGTCCCGCGAGCGGCGGCGCGACCTTCCCCGTCCGCGACCCGAGCACGGGCGAGGTCCTCGCCGAGGTCGCCGACGCCACACCCGAGGACGGCATCGCCGCGCTCGACGCCGCCGTGGCAGCGCAGGAGGGGTGGGCGGCGACGGCACCGCGCACGCGCTCGGACGTCCTGCGCCGGGCGTTCGACCTGGTGCACGAGCACGAGGACGACCTCGCGGCCCTGATGACGCTCGAGATGGGCAAGCCGCTCGCGGAGTCCCGCGGCGAGGTCGCCTACGGCGGCGAGTTCCTGCGGTGGTTCTCGGAGGAGGCCGTCCGCATCTCGGGTGACTACCGCACGAACCCGGAGGGCACCGGTCGCGGCATCGTGCTCCGGCGCCCGGTCGGCCCGGTCTACGCGATCACGCCCTGGAACTTCCCGCTCGCGATGGCGACCCGCAAGATCGGTCCGGCGCTCGCCGCGGGCTGCACGGTCGTGCTGAAGCCGGCCGACCTGACCCCGCTGACGACGCTGTTCCTGGTCGAGCTGTTCCGTCGAGCCGGCCTGCCCGACGGGGTGCTCAACGTGGTCCCCTCCCGTGACGCGAAGGTGCTGTCCGAGCCGATCATCGCCGACCGCCGCCTGCGCAAGCTCACCTTCACGGGCTCGACCCCGGTCGGGTCGGCGCTGCTCAAGCAGGCCGCCGACAACGTGCTCAAGACGAGCATGGAGCTCGGCGGCAACGCACCGCTCCTCGTCTTCGACGACGCCGACCTCGACGAGGCCGTCGCCGCGGCGATGCAGGCCAAGTTCCGCAACGTCGGCGAGGCCTGCACCGCCGCGAACCGCTTCTTCGTGCAGGAGGGCATCGCAGAGGCCTTCACCGCGGCCCTCACCGCGAAGGTCGAGGAACTGCGCATCGGCCGCGGCACCGAGGACGGCACCACCATCGGCCCGCTCATCGACGACCGTGCCGTGGACAAGGCCGCCGGACTCGTCGACGACGCCGTGCAGCGGGGTGCTCGACTCGTGACCGGTGGGGAACGGATCGACCGCCCGGGCACCTTCTACGCGCCCACGGTGCTCGACGAGGTCCGGCCGGGGTCGGACATCCTCACCACCGAGATCTTCGGCCCGGTCGTGTCGATCACGCGCTTCGTGACCGAGGAGGAGGGCATCCGCCTCGCGAACGACACCGAGTACGGGCTGGTCGCGTACGCGTTCACGACGGACTTCCGCCGGGGGCAGCGGCTCGCCGAGCGCCTGGAGACCGGCATGCTCGGCCTGAACACGGGCGTCGTGTCGAACGCGGCGTTCCCCTTCGGCGGGGTGAAGTCCTCGGGGCTCGGTCGCGAGGGCTCGCACGAGGGCCTCGAGGAGTACCTGGAGTCGGTCTACGTCCTGACCCCGGACCCCTTCGCCGCCTGACCCCTCCGCACGACCCGCGGGATCGACGCGACGGACGTGCGCGGGATCGACGTCAGACCAGCAGCTGGTGCTTCGCCAGGTCGCGGTAGAGCGGGGTGGACTGCACGAGCTCGGAGTGCGTGCCCGTGCCGACGACCCGACCGTGCTCGAGCACGACGATGACGTCCGAGTCGACGACCGTGGACAGCCGGTGCGCGATGACGAGCAGCGTGCGGTCCGCCGCGACGGCGTCGATCGCCAGGCGCATCTTCTGCTCGTTCACCCCGTCGAGCGACGAGGTCGACTCGTCGAGCAGCAGGATCGGGGGAGCGGCGAGCAGTGCCCGGGCGATCGCCAGCCGCTGCCGTTCACCACCGGAGAGCATGACGCCGTCCTCGCCGACCTGGGCGTCGAGCCCGCGCGGGTCACGGTGCAGCACGTCGCCCAGGTTCACGGCCTCGAGCACGCGGACGCACTCGGCCTCGGACGCGTCGGGGGAGCCGAGCAGCAGGTTCGCCCGGATGGTGCCGGCCAGCACGGGAGCGTCCTGCTCGACGTACCCGATCTGCGCACGGAGCTCGGCGCGGTCGAGCCCGCGGACGTCGACGCCGCCGAGCCGGATCACGCCCGAGGTCGGGTCGTAGAAGCGCTCGATGAGCGCGAGGGTCGTGGACTTGCCGGCGCCGGAGGGGCCGACCAGTGCGACACGCGAGCCGCGGGGCACACGGAACGACACGTCGTCCAGCACCACGTCGTCGGCCGGGCCAGTGTCGTCGGCGTCCGCCGCGCCTCCAGACCGAGCAGACGGAGCAGACGGAGCCGGCGCACCCGCCGCACCGTCCGCGCCGGACGCATCCGCGGCCCGCGCGTAGCGGAACGTGACGTGCTCGAAGGCGATCGCGTCGTCGCTCTCGGTCGCCGCGGCGACCCGGACGGCCGCGTCGTCCTGGTCCTCGGTCGGCAGGTGCAGGATCTCCTCGATCCGGCCGAGGGCACCGAGCGCCTGGGCGACGGCGACGGCCGCGCCGAGGGCCTGACCGAGCGGCATGACCATCATGAAGAGCAGCAGGATGAAGGTGATGAGCGTGGCGATGGTGATCTGCCCGGCGGCGACCTGCGCCCCGCCGACGCCGAGCACGGCGATGAACGCGACCTGCATCACGATGCTCGCGACGGGGACGACGAACGCGGACATCTTCGCGATGTCGAGGCCGCGGCGGTAGGCCTCGGTCGCGTGGCCGTCGACCTCGGCGACCTCGCGGTCGGTGGCCCCGGCGGCACGGATGGTCCGGACGGCGCCGATGCCCCGCTCGACCGCGGCGGTCAGGTCGCCGACCTTCTCCTGCGCACGCTTCGACGCGATGCGGATGCGTCGGCTGAGCCCACCGACGACGACGATCGCGACGAGCACGATGACGACGGTGATGCCGAGCAGCAGGGGGTCGATGACGGCCATCGCGACGATCGCGCCGACGAAGGTGAGCGCGCCGCCGATCGACTCGATCAACCCCTGCGTGAGCACCGCGCGCAGCAGCGTGGTGTCGCTGCCGACGCGGGACACCAGGTCGCCGGTGCGGCGGGTGTCGAACTCCGAGATCGGCAGGTTCAGGATGCGGGCGATGAGCTTGCGGCGGGTGGAGAGCACCACGCCCTCGCCGGCGCGCTGGAGCAGGAAGTGCTGCACGCCGTTGAGCACACCGGACACGAGCACGAGGGCGACGAGCGCCCACACCAGGATCGAGAGCGTCTGGCCGCGCTGCACGGCGGTGACGACCTGGTTCACGAGCAGCGGCTGCGCGAGCGAGGCGCCGGCTCCGAGGACGCTCAGCACGATGATCACGGCCATCGCGGGCTTGTTCTCGAACAGGTAGGTCAGCAGGCGACCGAAGCTCGCGCGGGGTCCCTCGGACGGCTTGCGGCGTGCGGAGAAGAGGCTCATCGTTCCTGGTTCCTGCCGCCCGTGCGGGGTGTGCTGGCGGCCGTCGTCCATCTTCGCACCGTCCCGTGGGAGCGGGGTGCGTGGGAGCGGTGCGTGGTGCGGCCCGCTGTCGTACGACACCCGCGTCGTCGTGCGACAGCGGGCATGTCGTTCCGCAGCGGCACGACGCGCCGACACACGCGAGCGCGCCCACACCGCCCCGCACACGACGGACGGGAGGCGCGGCGCCGGACCGGCACCGCGCCTCCCGTCCGTCGGGTGGTCGCGTCAGGACCCGCCGGTCATGCCCGCAGGTCTGCCGGGGCCGCGTCCGGCGAGCCGGCCGCGTCGGCCTCGTCGAGCCCGGCACCCTTCGTCTCGCGGACGAAGAACAGCGCGACCACGGTCACGACGGCGGCGAGCGTCAGGTAGAGCCCGACCCACACGATCGTGCCGTCCGGCTGCCACAGCGCCAGGGCGATCGTCGGCGCGAGCGACGCCCCGAGGATCGACGCCACGTTGTACGCGATCGCGGACCCGGTGTAGCGGACGTTGGTCGGGAAGAGCTCGGGCAGCAGCGCGCCCATCGGCCCGAACGTCAGGCCCATCAGCGACAGCCCCACGATCAGGAAGGTCACGACGGTGATCGGTCCGGTCGACGCCGCGAACCAGACCTGGAACGTCAGGCCGAACAGGGCGATGCCGATCGTGGTGGGGATGAGCGTGCGACGACGGCCGTACTTGTCGGCGAGCCACCCGGCGATCGGCGTGAAGATGCCGAAGAACACCACACCGATCATGAGCAGGGTGAGGAACTCGCCGCGGCTGTAGCCCAGGCCGACCTTCGGCACGAGCGGGCCGGCCTCGGCCGCGGTGGTGCCGTAGGACAGCGTGAACGTCGTCATGAAGTAGAAGAGCACGTAGGTGGCGACCATGCCGAAGGTCCCGATGATCAGGGCCTTCCACGAGGTGCGGAACACGCGACCGAGCGGCACCTTGGCGACCGAGCCGGACTCCTGCACGCCGCGGAACACCGTCGACTCGACGAGCTTGAACCGGACGTACAGGCCGACGATCACGAGCACGGCCGAGAGCAGGAACGGGATGCGCCAGCCCCACGCCTGGAAGTCGGCGTTCGGGGTGCCGTCCGCACCGGCGGGCATCGCGGCGTTGATCGCGATGAACAGGCCGTTCGCGAGCAGGAAGCCGATCGGGGCGCCGAGCTGCGGCATCGACCCGAACACGCCACGCTTGCCCTTCGGGGCGTTCTCGGTCGCGAGCAGCGCCGCGCCGGACCACTCGCCACCGAGGCCGACGCCCTGGGCGAAGCGCATCACGGCGAGCAGGACCGGCGCCCAGATGCCGATCGACGCGAAGGTCGGCAGGCACCCGATCAGGAACGTCGCCGTCCCCATCACGAGCAGCGAGGCGACGAGGGTGGCCTTGCGGCCGACGCGGTCGCCGAAGTGGCCGAAGACGATCGACCCCACGGGACGGGCGAAGAACGCCAGGGCGAACGTGACGAAGGACGACAGCTGCGAGGCCGTCGGGTCCTCGTTCGGGAAGAACAGGGTCGGGAAGACGAGGACGGCAGCGGTCGCGTAGACGTAGAAGTCGTAGAACTCGATCGAGGTCCCGACGAGGCTGGCGATGATCACGCGGGAGCGCGGGTTGCCGGTGGGCTTCGTGTCGGTCGTGGCGGCGGGTGCCGGGGCGGCGGTCATGTACGGGGACTCCGAGGGGAGCGCTCAGGGGGAGCGCGGCGGTGTGCCGAAGCTGCGGACACCGGTCGGTCGCGCTTGGTGGCGCGTGCTCGGACCGGGTGCGTTCGGTGGGTGGTGGGACCGCTCGTGACGGGACCCTCACCTTACGACACCCGTCGCGCAGCTGGAAATCGGCCGGGAGGACCGTGGCCGCGTCCGCGCGTCGCGGAGCGTCGGTCAGCTGGCCGGGTTGGTCAGTTGGCCGCGCCGGCCTCGAGGTGCGCGGGCAGCTGGTGCCCCATCCGGTCCCGCTTGGTGTCGAGGTACCCGGCGTTCTGCGCGACGACGCCCACGACGAGCGGGACGAGCGAGGAGACCTCGATGCCGTGCTCCTCGAGCTGCCGCCGCTTCTCGGGGTTGTTCGACAGCAGGCGCACGCGCGAGATGCCGAGGTCGGCGAGGATGCCGGCGGCTCCGCCGTACTCGCGCGAGTCCGCCGGCAGCCCGAGCGCGAGGTTCGCGTCGAGCGTGTCGAGGCCGTCCTCCTGCAGGCGGTAGGCCTTGAGCTTGTTGATCAGGCCGATGCCGCGTCCTTCCTGCCCGCGGAGGTAGACGACGACACCGCCCTCGGTGGCGATGGTGTCGAGCGCGGCGTCGAGCTGCGGACCGCACTCGCACTTCAACGACCCGAACGCCTCGCCGGTCAGGCACTCCGAGTGCACGCGCACGAGGGCGTCGTCGCCGGGAGCTGATCCGTCCGGCAGTGCGGCGATGATCGCGACGTGCTCGGCGCTCGTGACGAGGTCGCGGTAGGCGCGCATCTCGAACGTGCCGTGGGTGGTCGGGACGGTGGTCGCGACCTCGAACTGCACCGGGCTGCCCGGGGTGGGGGAGGTGAGGGCGTCGGTCATGGGGAGCTCCGGTCGTTCTGTGCCTGGTCGGGGGTCCCGGTCGTGGCGGCCGTCGACGTCGCGTCGCCGGGCCGGGCGGTGCCGGTCCGGGCGCGGTGGGGTCGAGCGCGGACCAGGAGGTCGGGTCCCAGGCTGGTGGTCGATGTGATGTCCAACGGGTGGCGGTCGCCGATGCTTCCCACGCCGACGTCCCCGATCGCGACGCGCGGGCCACCGAGCAGCACGGGCGCGAGGTACACGAGCAGCTCGTCGACGAGGCCGGCGGCGATCAGTGCGGAGGCGACGGTGGGGCCGCCCTCGACGAGGACGCTGTGCACCCCGTGGTCGCGCAGGGTGCGCAGCGAGGCTGCCAGGTCGTGTCCCGGCAGGGCCACCAGGCCTCGGGGGTGGCGTCGGACGGCGGCGTCGTCGGGTACCGGTCGGTCGCCGACGACGACGGGGAGCGGCTGGTCGGCGAGCAGTTCGCCGGCGTCGCCGCGCGCGGTGAGGCTCGGGTCGTCGGCGAGCACGGTGCCGGTGCCGACCAGGATCGCGTCGTGTGCGGCCCGCTGCTCGTGCACGTGCTGTCGCGCGGCGGCGCCGGTGATCCACTTGCTCGTGCCGTCCGCAGCGGCGGCGCGACCGTCCAGGCTGGCGGCCCACTTGACGGTCACCCACGGGCGCCCGGTGCGGACGGACAGGAGCCAGCGCTCGAGGAACGCCTCGGCCTCGTCCTCCAGGACGCCGCTGACGACGTCGACACCGGCCGCACGGAGGCGTTCGGCACCGCCGCCCGCCTGCTCGCCCGGGTCGTCGACCGCGTGGACGACCCGGCCGACGCCGGCCTCGATCAGCGCGAGTGCGCAGGGGCCGGTACGGCCGACGTGGTTGCACGGCTCGAGGGTGACGACGGCCGTGGCGCCCCGCAGCTGTTCGGCGGGCACCTTCGCCATCGCGTCGACCTCCGCGTGCGGGGTCCCGGCGCCCTTGTGCCAGCCCTCGGCGAGGACGTCCCCGGCGGGGGAGAGCAGCACGGCACCGACCCGCGCGTGGTCACCGACGACGGGTCCGCGCGCGGCGAGTTCGAGCGCACGACGCATCGCCCGGAGTTCCTCGGGGCGGGCGCGCGGGTCGGACGGTGACATCACGCTCCGACACTACCGACGAGGCGTCGGTGACGTGTCACCCTGCTGTCCCCTGTCAGCGAACGACGCCGCCGGCCAGGGCAGGTCGGACGCCGGGACGCCGTCGGCGCGACGGAGACCGGTCCAGGCGGTCGTGGGCCCGCCGTCGCGGTCGGGGATCCGGGCGGTCCCGGTGCCCGTGAACGAGAAGCCGGTCGCACGGGCCACCGAGGCGGAGCCGACGTTGCCCTCGTAGCACTCCCAGTACACGTCGGGCGCCCCCTGGGAGAACGCCCACTCGACGACGAGTTCGACGGCCGCGTGCATCAGCCCCTCGCCCCGGGCCGTCGGTGCGAGCCAGAAGCCGAGGTCGCGGTGTTCGGTGCGGAACGACACCACGCCCTCGAGCCACGTCGACCCCGGTCGCCGGATGCCCCACGTGTACTCGCGGTCGGACGCCCATCCCGGACCGACCAGGGCGTCGACGAAGGTCTGGGCGTCGCGGGCGGTGTACGGCGTCGGGACCGTGGTCCAGCGCACGACTGCCGGGTCCTGGCAGCCCTGCGTGACGGCCGCCGTGTCGGACCGTGTCGGCACCGTCAGGTGGACCCGGTCCGACGACAGTGTCACGGGGAGCATCGTCAGCCGCGCGAGCGGGGCACGAAGCCGATGTGGTCGTACACCCGGGCGAGGGTCGCCTGCGCGATGGACTCGGCGCGCTCGGCACCGACCGCGAGCAGGCGGTCGAGCTCGGCCGGGTCGTCGAGCAGTTCGAGCGTGCGGGCGCGCACCGGCTCGAGCTCGGCGACGACTGCGTCGGCCACGGCGCCCTTGAGGTCGCCGTACCCCTTGCCGACGAACTGCTCCTCGAGCGACGCCACCGGGGTCCGCGTGAACGCCGACAGGATCGCGAGCAGGTTCGTCACACCGGGCTTCTCCTGGCGGTCCGCCCGGATCTCGCGCTCGGTGTCGGTGACCGCCGACCGGATCTTCTTCGCCGTGCGCTTCGGCTCGTCGAGCAGGCGGATCAGCCCGTTGTCCGACGCGGCGGACTTGCTCATCTTGCTGGTCGGGTCCTGCAGGTCGTAGATCCGCGCGGTCTCGGTGCCGATCTGCGCCTTCGGCACCACGAAGGTGTCGCCGAAGCGCGAGTTGAAGCGGGTCGCGAGGTCGCGGGTGAGCTCGACGTGCTGCCGCTGGTCGTCGCCGACCGGCACCACGGCGGTGTCGTAGAGCAGGATGTCCGCGGCCATCAGGATCGGGTACGTGAAGAGCCCGACCGACGCGGCCTCGGTGCCCTGCCGCGCCGACTTGTCCTTGAACTGGGTCATCCGACTCGCCTCGCCGAAGCCCGTCAGCGTGTTGAGGACCCACGCCAGCTCGGCGTGCGCCGGCACGTGCGACTGCACGAAGAGGGTCGACTTCGTCGGGTCGATGCCGGAGGCGATGTACTGCGCCGCGGTCGCCCGGGTGCTCGCGCGGAGCTCGGCCGGGTCCTGCGGGGAGGTGATCGCGTGCATGTCGACCACGCAGTAGATGGCGTCGTGGTCGTCCTGCAGGTCGCGCCACTGCATGAGCGCCCCGACGTAGTTGCCGAGGTGGAGGGACCCGGCCGACGGCTGGATGCCCGAGAAGATGCGCGTCTTCGTCATGGAGGTGTTCCTGTACTGCGTGGAGTGGGAGGAGGTCAGAGTTCGTAGTCGACGACCACAGGAGCGTGGTCGGACCACCGCTGGTCGTAGGCCGCAGCACGGTCGACCGTGTAGCTCGTGACCTTCGCCGCGAGGTCGGGGGTGGCCACCTGGTAGTCGATGCGCCAGCCCGAGTCGTTGTCGAAGGCCTGTCCGCGCCACGACCACCACGTGTAGGGCCCGTCGACGTCGCCGGCCTGCTCGCGCCCGACGTCGACCCAGCCGAGGCCCGGCCCCGTGGACCCGTCGGCACCCTCGACCTGCTCGCCCTCGGCCCCGAAGAACCGCGAGAAGTAGGCGCGCTCGCGGGGCAGGAAGCCGGCGCGCTTGACGTTGCCCTTCCAGTTCTTGATGTCGCGCTGGTCGTGCCCGACGTTGAGGTCGCCGACGACGACCGCGAGCGGGTTGTGCGCGCGCAGGGCGGGCAGTCGCTCGGTCATCGCGTCGAGGAACTTCCACTTCTCGTCCTGCTTGGGGGTGTCGACCTCGCCCGAGTGCACGTAGCAGGAGACGACCGTGACCGTGGTGCCGTCGAGCTCGTAGTCGGCCTCGATCCAGCGGCCGGCGGAGTCGAAGTCCGACGGGCCGAGCTCGACGCGGTGGATGTGCGCGCGGTGCCGCGAGGCGATGGCGACCCCCGCGCGGCCCTTCGCCGTGGCCGGGTCGTGCACGATGTCCCACTCGTCGCCGAGCAGCCCGGCGAGGTCGTCGCTCGAGGCGCGGACCTCCTGCAGGGCCAGCACGTCGACGTCGCGCGTGTCGAGCCAGTCGCCCATGCCCTTGCGGAAGGCGGCGCGGACGCCGTTCACGTTGACGGATGCGAGGCGCAGGCGTGTCATGCCGACCACCCTACCGAGGCGCGCCGACGGCCCCGCGCGCCGCCGTTCCTGCGTCGGTGGAGCAGCAACTGTCGAGTGCGGACCGGCGACGCGACGTCTTCTGCTCCACGACGGCCGTGACCGCGCGCACGGACGGACGGGAGGCCCGTGGCTGCGCAGCCACGGGCCTCCCGTCCGTCGTGTTGTCGCGTGCGCGACCGACCTGCTCAGGCCGCGTCGTGGTCCGTCTGCAGGAACTCGACCAGGCTGTCGGCCGTCGTCTCGGCGTCGTCACCGGTCACCGTGAGGGTGACCTCGTCGCCGTTCTCGATGCCCAGGCCGAGGAGCGCGAGGATGCTGCCCGCGTTGCCGGACTTGTCGCCCTTGGCGATCGTCACCTGGTGACCGGACGCGGTGACGGTCTGGACGAAGAGGGAGGCGGGGCGGGCGTGCAGGCCGGACGCGCTGGCGACGGTGACGGTGCGGGTGGCTTCGGACATCGATGGACTCCTGTCGACGGGTGGTGCGCTCATGCTAGCGAGCACGTGGTGGGCGGTCCCGGGGACCGGCGCCGGTCAGTCGCGACCGGGCCAGAGGACCTCGGTGCCGGCGGCCTCGACCTCGCGCACGAGGTCGGCGTTCACGCCGGGGTCGGTGATGATCGTGTCGATCGCGGCGAGGGGGGCGACGCGGCCGAACTCCTCGCGGCCGAACTTCGTGTGGTCGGCGAGCAGGATGCTCCGGCGAGCGGACTTGATCATCGCGCTCTTCACGGCGGCCTCGGCCATGTTGTGGGTCGTCAGCCCGCGCTCGGGCGTGATGCCGTTGATGCTGATGAAGGCGACGTCGACGCTGACCATGCCGATGAGCTGGTGCGTCCACGTGCCGACGCCGGCGAGCGAGTCGCTGCGGATGTTGCCGCCGAGCAGGTGCAGGTCGATGCCCGACCGGTTCGCGACCGCCATGGCGACGGGCAGCGAGTGCGTGACCACGGTGAGGCCGCGGTCGGTGGGGAGCATCTCGGCCAGGCAGATCGTCGAGGTGCCGGCGTCGATCATCACCGAGCCGTTCTCCGGGAGCTCGGCGAGGGCGGCCTCGGCGATCACCATCTTCTCCGCCTGGTTGATCCCGCCGCGGTCGCCGACGCCCGGGTGCAGCGTGATGCGCTCGACGGGGATCGCCCCGCCGTGCGCCCGCCGGACCAGACCGCGGCGCTCGAGGCTCGTCAGGTCGCGGCGGATGGTCTCCGGGGTGACCTCGAGCAGCTCGGCGAGGTCCTTCACGTCGACCCGTCCCTGCGACCGGGCGCGCTCGACGATGCGCTGGTGGCGCTCTGGTGCGTACATGGACCTCGTCGTCTCGGTCGGCCTGCTCGGAACAGAACGGGCATGCTCGGGCAGATCAGCGCCGGATCCTTCCGGATTGCTTCGTCCGCCAGACGCAAACGGGCATCTGTTTCTGCATTTTTATCCCCGGATGTGTTTGTTTGTCAACGCGGATCGGGGTAGTGTGCTGCCAAGCCGCACGGGCGTGGTCCGTTCGTGTCGCTGCGCACCGAACGAACCACCCCCACCGTGAGCGCGTGGAGATGAAGGAGTCTCGAATGTCCGAACTGCTCGGCACCGGCGTCGGCCGCGGCGTCGCCCACGGCCCCGTGCTCCGCATGGCGGACCCGCTCGGCGAACCCTCGAAGGACGCGCTGGCCGGCACCGCGGACGACGCGAAGCACGCCGTCGCCGAGGCGCTCGCCGCCGTGGCCGAGGACCTCAACAAGCGCGGACAGCTCGCCGGCGGCGACGCCCAGGCCGTGCTCGAGGCGCAGGCGCTCATGGCGCAGGACCCGACGCTCCTCGACGACGTGCACGCCCGGATCGACGGCGGCACCAACGCCGAGCGCGCGGTGTTCGAGGCGTTCGGCCAGTTCCGCGACCTGCTCGTCGGCATGGGTGGCTACATGGGGGAGCGCGCAGCCGACCTCGACGACGTGGCGCAGCGCATCATCGCGAAGCTCCGCGGCGTCTCCGCACCGGGCGTCCCCGAGTCCGACACCCCCTTCGTGCTCGTCGCCCGTGACCTCGCGCCCGCCGACACCGCGCTCCTCGACCTCGACAAGGTGCTCGCCCTCGTCACCCGTGACGGCGGTCCGACCTCGCACACCGCGATCCTCGCCCGCGCCAAGGGCATCACCGCGATCGTCGGCGTCACCGGCGCCGACGACCTGGTCGACGGCACCCACGTCGTCGTCGACGCCGCGGCCGGCACCGTCGTCACCGACCCGTCGGCGGAGCTCGTGGCCGAGGTCGACCAGCGCATCGCGGACCGCCTCGCCGCCGCCGCCGCACCGCTCACCGCCGGTGCGCTCGCCGACGGCCACACCGTCCCGCTGCTCGCGAACCTCGGCAGCCCCGCCGACGCCGCGGGCGCCGTTGCTCTCGGTGCGGAGGGCGTGGGGCTCTTCCGCACCGAGTTCCTCTTCCTCGACTCGCCGAAGGCGCCGACCGTGGAGCAGCAGACCGAGTCGTACCGCCAGCTGCTCGAGGCGTTCCCCGGCAAGAAGGTCGTCGTCCGCGCGCTCGACGCCGGCGCCGACAAGCCCCTGCCGTTCCTCACCGACAAGGACGAGGAGAACCCGGCGCTCGGCCGCCGTGGTCTGCGTGCGCTGCGGAACCACGAGGAGGTCCTCCGCGACCAGCTCACCGCCCTCGCACAGGCCGACGCCGCGACCGAGGCCGACCTCTGGGTGATGGCCCCGATGGTCGCCGACGCCGAGGAGACCGAGTACTTCGTCGACCTGGCACGCGAGCTCGGTATCCGCACCGCCGGCGTCATGGCCGAGGTGCCCTCGCTCGCGCTCATGGCCGAGCAGGTCTTCGCGAACGCCGACTTCGTGTCGATCGGCACGAACGACCTGACGCAGTACACGATGGCCGCCGACCGCATGCTCGGCACCGTCGCGTCCTACCAGGACCCGTGGCACCCCGCCGTGCTGCGCCTCGTCGCACAGCTCGGCGCGGCCGGTGCCGACGCGGGCAAGGCCGTCGGCATCTGCGGTGAGGCCGCAGCCGACCCGCTGCTCGCCGTCGTGCTCGTCGGCCTCGGCGCCACCACCCTGTCCATGACCCCCGCGGCCCTGGCCGACGTGCGCGCCGAACTCGGCAAGCACTCGCTCGAGCAGGCCCGCGAGATGGCGACGGCGGCACTCGCCGCGAGCACCGCGGCGGCTGCCAGGTCCGCCGCGGCTGCCGCGCACGCCGTCTGACCCGACCAGCTCCACCCACGCAGCACCGCAGTACCCGCACCACCGCAGTACCCCTTCACACCGCAGCAGCACCCATCACAGAAAGCCAGGCACATGACAACGTCGTCCGTTGCAGCGCCCGACGCACCCGCGAAGTCGCGGGGCGGCGCACGCGTCGCCGTCCAGAAGTTCGGCACGTTCCTCTCCGGCATGGTGATGCCGAACATCGCGATCTTCATCGCATGGGGCCTCATCACCGCGTTCTTCATCGAGACCGGCTGGACGCCCGTGGGCGTCCTCGGCGGCTTCGGTGAGACCGACGGCGTGGCCAACATCGGTCTCGTCGGCCCGATCCTGACCTACCTCATCCCGCTCGCGATCGCCTTCCAGGGCGGCCGGATGATCTACGAGACCCGCGGCGCGGTCGTCGGCTCGATCATGGCGATGGGCGTCATCATCGGCGCCAACGGCACGATCATGATCCTGGGCGCGATGATCTGCGGCCCGCTCGGCGCCTGGCTCATCAAGCAGATCGACAAGATCTGGGACGGCAAGATCAAGCCCGGCTTCGAGATGCTCGTGAACAACTACGCGGCCGGCATCCTCGGCTTCGTGCTCGCGCTCGTCGGCTTCTTCTGGCTGGCGCCGCTGTTCAAGCTCATCGCCGAGGGCCTCGGAGCCGCGGTGAAGTTCCTCGTCGACAGCTCGCTCCTGCCGCTCGCGAGCGTCATCATCGAGCCCGCCAAGGTCTTCTTCCTCAACAACGCGATCAACCACGGCGTGCTCGACCAGCTCGGCGCGCAGCAGGTCCAGGAGTCCGGCAAGAGCATCCTGTTCCTGCTCGAGGCGAACCCCGGCCCCGGTCTCGGCATCCTGCTCGCCTTCACCTTCTTCGGTGTCGGCATCGCCCGTTCGACCGCTCCCGGCGCGATCCTCATCCAGTTCTTCGGCGGCATCCACGAGATCTACTTCCCGTACGTGCTGCAGAAGCCGGTGCTCTTCCTCGCCGTCATCCTCGGTGGCGCGACCGGGGTCGCGACCAACGTCGCCTTCCAGTCCGGCCTCGTCGCCCCGGCCTCGCCGGGGTCGATCATCGCCGTCCTCACCGCCACGGCGAAGGACAGCTACGTCGGCGTCATCCTGTCGGTCGTCCTGTCCGCAGCGGTCTCGTTCGCGGTGGCGTCCTTCTTCCTGCTCGCCAGCCGCAAGCGTGACCTGGCGAACGGCGGCGGCGACATGAGCGCCGCGATGGCGAAGCTCCAGGCCAACAAGGGCCGCGACGTCAACGCCGCGACCTCGGGCCTGCTCGGCAACAACTCCCCGGCCAACGAGGAGGAGGCCGAGGCCTCGCTCGGTGGTGTCGGATCGGCGTCCACCGCGACGGCCACCCGCGTCGAGAGCGTCGTGTTCGCCTGCGACGCTGGCATGGGCTCGAGCGCCATGGGTGCCAGCGTCCTGCGCAACAAGGTCAAGAAGGCGGGCATCGAGGGCGTCACGGTCGTCAACAAGGCGATCGCGAACCTCGACGGCACCGAGGACCTGATCATCACGCAGGAGGAGCTGACGGACCGCGCCAAGCAGAAGAACCCGAACGCGCAGCACGTGTCGGTCGGCAACTTCATGAACGCGCCGCAGTACGACCAGGTCGTCGACCAGCTCAAGAACCAGTAACGAAGTGCAGTATCGGAGGGGGCGGACCACGGTCCGCCCCCTCCACCACGTCCTCGATCAGCAAGGAGAACCCCCGATGCCCGTCCTGCAGGAGAGCCAGATCCGCATCCACACCGAGGACACCGCCCCGACCAAGTCGGAGGCGATGAAGGAGGCGGCCGAGATCCTCGAGGCTGCAGGCGCGGTCACGGCGGACTACTACCCGGCCATGCTCGAGCGCGAGAAGAGCGTCTCGACCTACATGGGGAACTTCCTCGCCATCCCGCACGGCACCAACGATGCGAAGGACGCCATCAAGTCGTCCGCGCTGTCGTTCATCCGCTACGCCACCCCGATCGACTGGGACGGCAACCCCGTGCGCTTCGTCGTCGGCATCGCCGGTGTGAACAACGAGCACCTCGACATCCTGTCGAAGATCGCGATCGTGTTCTCCGACGAGGACGAGGTCCAGAAGCTCACCGACGCGCCGGACACCGCCGCGATCCTGTCGATCCTCGGCGAGGTCAACGAGTGACCGGGACCGCCGTCCACTTCGGCGCCGGCAACATCGGCCGCGGCTTCGTGGGGCTCCTGCTCCACGAAGCCGGCTACGAGGTCGTCTTCGCCGACGTCGCCGCGCCGCTCATCGACGCACTCGCCGCCGCCGACTCGTACACCGTGCACGAGGTCGGGCAGGGCGCGCAGGACCACGAGGTCACCGGCTTCCGTGCCGTGAACAGCGCGCAGGACGAGGCCGGTGCGATCGCAGAGGTCGCCGCCGCCGACGTCGTCACCTGTGCGGTCGGACCGACCGTCCTGAAGTTCATCGCCCCGGTCATCGCGAAGGCGCTCCAGCAGCGCGCCGCCGACGCCGCGCCGCTCGCGGTGATGGCGTGCGAGAACGCGATCAACGCGACCGACCGTCTTCGGGAGTTCATCGTCGAGGCGCTCCCGGCCGAGTCGCGCGACGAGGCCCTGGCGAAGGCGGTGTTCGCGAACACCGCGGTCGACCGGATCGTCCCGGCCCAGCCCGAGGGCGCGGGCCTCGACGTGACGGTGGAGACCTACTACGAGTGGGCCATCGACCGCACCCCGTTCGGCGGGAACGAGCCGGAGATCCCCGGCGCGCACTACGTCGACGGGCTCGCTGCCTCGATCGAGCGCAAGCTCTTCACGGTGAACACGGGGCACGCCACCGTCGCGTACCACGGGTTCCTCGCCGGCGCCGACAAGATCTCGGACGCCATCGCGATCCCGGCCGTGCGCTCCGAACTCGAGTCGGTGCTCGCCGAGACCAGCGACCTGCTGGTGCGTCGTCACGAGCTCGACCCCGAGGTGCACCGCTCCTACGTGCAGGCGATCATCGGTCGCTTCGAGAACCCGCACCTGCCCGACACGGTCACCCGCGTCGGCCGACAGCCGCTCCGCAAGCTGTCGCGGGACGAGCGCTTCGTGTCGCCCGCCGCCGCCCTCGCCGAGGACGGCACCGAGCCGACCGCGCTGCTCGACGCGATGGGTGCCGCCCTCCGGTTCGACGTCGCCGACGACGAGCAGAGCGTCGAGCTGCAGCAGCTGCTGCGCTCGGACCGGTCGGACGCCGACGTGGCGACCGAGATCACCGGGCTCGAGGCCGAGCACCCGCTGCACGCGGCGTTCGTCGACCGGGTGCGGTCCGCGCGCGGCTGACGCGACCACACGACGTCCTGGAGGCGCGGTGCCGGCTGGCACCGCGCCTCCCGTCCGTCCGGGGTCGCGGTCTCCCGCCGGGGTCGCGCCCTGCCGCCGGGGTCGCGGTCGCCCGTCGCGGCTGCGGGACGGCGCGACCGGTCGCTACCAGCGGAGGGCGGACAGGAGCTCCGACACCGTCGCGACGGTGGGTCGGCCCAGTCGGGTGGTGTCGATGCGGCCCGGTCGGGCGAGCGCGCGGTCTGCGCGGAGCACGAGCACCGCGGCGACCCCCGTGTCGCGCACCGGTCCCACGTCGATCGTCGCGGGCCTCGGAGCCCGGTCGACGAGCACCACCACCGAGCGTCCGAGCAGCGTCGGGTCCGGCTCGTCCGACATCGCCGCGAGTGCCGACCGGACGTCGGCCACGCCGTCCGGGGTGGCACGTCCGACGACCACCAGGGAGTTCTCCGGCGTCGCCGCGAGCACAGCGGCCGGACGCACGTGCGCCCCGGCGTCGTGCACCGTCACGCGCGAGGTGGCCGGCCCGAGCGACGGCAGCCGGGCGGCGAGCTCGCCGCCGGAGTGGTCCGTCGCCTGCACCACGACGCCGAGCCGACCGCCGACCGCATCGGCGAGCAGCGCCGCGACCGTGGTCGTCCCGGTGCCACCGGCGACCCCGGCGACGAGGACGGTCCGCGCGCGCTGCGCCGCGGACCGACGCGGGCCCGGCATCGGGGGGAGGGGTGCGGAGCTCGGTGGGAGGGAGCTCACGAGCCGTCCTCCACACGGATCTCGGCTCCGCCGGCCGAGGCCCAGGCCCGTGCGACGGCGACCCCGACGTCACCCTGCTCGCCCCACGGAGCCCACGCGTCGGTCCACCACACGGGCGCCGACAGGGACGCCCAGGGCGCGAGTCGTGCGACCTCGGCGGGGTTCTCGACGAGTTCCGGGACCTGGACGCTGAGGACCGCCAGGCCGCGGCGGTCCACGATCTCGGTCACCGCGCCGCCGTCGAGCGTCCGCACCCGCAGGTCGGGGGCGACGTCGGCACCGGCCCCGACGAAGACAGCGAGCTCCGGGGCGGTCCGCGAGAGGATCACCAGTTCACGGGGCATCGACGGCTCCCTTCGGGTCGAGGACGGTCGTCTGGCCGGCGGGGTCCGCCTGCGCCGGAGCGGGGACGTGCGCGGCCGGGAAGTGGGCGACCTGCACGATGCGCGGCGGACTGCCGCGGCGCACCAGACGGCCGCGTCCGGGCGGGAACTGCTCGGCGTACACCTTCGGGAAGACCTGGCCCTCGGATCGTTCACCGCTCAGCACCAGTCCGGTCGCGCCCGAGTCGCGGACGGACTGGACCACGGTGTCGTACATCGCCCGCGCGGCACCGGCGACGGGTCGGGTGAGGACCACGTGGAGGCCGAGGTCGCGGGCCGACGGCAGGTACGGCACGAGCGGAGCGAGCGGGTCCGTCCCCGCCGAGGCGACGATGTCGTAGTCGTCGACGAGCACGACGATGCGCGGGCGGGGGCCGGTCGAGGTGCCGGACGCGCGCTGCTCGAGCTCGGCCGCGATCGCCGCCGCCAGGCCACGGGCGTCGCGGCCGTTCGCGGCGTGCCCGCCGAGGAACTCGTCCGGGGTGCCGGCCGCCGCACCACCGCGGACGTCCATGAAGGCCAGGACGAGTTCGTCGGGCGTCGAGCGCTCCACGAACCCGGCCGCCAGGCCGCGCAGCAGCGCGGTCTTCCCGCTCGCCGTGTCGCCGAACACGAGCAGGTGCTGGTCGACGGCGGGGTCGAACGCCACGAAGTCCATCGTGTCCTGGCGGAGTGCGAAGGGCACGGTGGTGGGCATCGCGAGCGCGTCCGGCAGTTCGGCCGGGTCGAACGACTCGGGCAGCAACCGGATCGGCGCCGCGGCGGGACCGCCCCAGCTGTCCGCGACCCGCTGTGCGAGCGCGGCCAGCTCGTCGCCGACGGCGCCGTCGTCCACGTCGTCGAGGACGGGCAGCGCGACCTGGCCGAACAGTTCGTCCCCGGTCAGGACGCGGCCGGGCTCCCCGGACTTCAGCGTCGCCGCCGCCGCACGGGCGATGGTCGAGTCGGCCGGGTCGTTGAGGCGCAGCTCGAAGCGCTGGCCGATGAGCGGCTGGTTCGCGAGGCGGAGCTCGTTCCACCGGGTCAGCGCCACCACCACGTGGATGCCGAAGCTGCCGCCGCGCTGGAGCAGGTCGCCGAAGGCCTCCTCGAGCTCCTCGAACTCGGTGCGCATGACGCCGAAGCCGTCCACGAGCAGCACGACGTCCGCCGAGCCGAGCTCCGGGACGCGCCCCGCGGAGTGACGGCTGCGGAGCATCGCGAGCGAGTCGATGCCGTGGTCGCGGAACACCCGCTCGCGCAGCCGGATCATCGCCTGGAGCTCCTCGACGAGGCGCAGCAGGCGGTTCCGGTCGGCGCGGGTCGCGACGCCGCCGACGTGCGGGAAGCCCTCGATCCGGCCGAGGCCACCGCCGGCGAGGTCCATGCCGTAGACGCTGACCTGCCGCGGGGTCGTCGTGAGCGCGATCGATGCGGCGACGGTGCGCAGGAACGTCGTGCGGCCGGACCCGGGGGCGCCGATGACGGCCACGTGTCCACCGCCCTGCGTGAGGTCGAGCGACCAGGGGCGCTGGCGCTGGCGGGCCGGGTCGTCGAGCAGCCCGATCGGCACGGTGATGCCCGCGGGGTCCGGCGTCCGGTCGGGGTCGAGCACCGCGCCGAGCGCCAGACGCGTCGGGAGCGGCGGCAGCCAGACCGGCGTGGTCGCCCGGTCGCCACGGCCGAGCCGTTCGACGGCCTCGTCGACGACGCTCCGCCCGACGTCGGGCGTCGCGAGCTGGGCCTCGCCCGGGTCGTCGTCCTCGGTCGCGAGCGTGTTGTACACCGGGAGCTCGAACGGCTCCGGCGCCGTGTCCGTGCTCGCAGTGGCGGCGACGGCCGCCGGGGTGGCGTCCTCCACCGGGCCCGACACGTAGCCGGAACGGAACCGGGTGTACACGCTCGTGTCGACCTTGAGGTACCCGTAGCCCGGGACCGCCGGCAGGTGGAACGCATCGCCGGTGTCGAGGACGACCTGGCTCTCGGCCTCCGAGAAGGTGCGGAGGCCGAGCCGGTACGACAGGTAGGTGTCCAGACCGCGGAGCTTGCCGGCCTCGATGCGCTGGCTGGAGAGCAGCAGGTGCACGCCGATCGACCGTCCGATCCGGCCGATCATGAGGAGCAGGTCGACGAACTCGGGTTCGGCCGTCAGGAGCTCGCCGAACTCGTCGATGACCAGCACGAGGTGCGGCATCGGCGGTAGTTCCGGTCGGTGCGTCCGCAGCTCGCGGTAGTGCGTGATCGACGGTGCCGCCCCGGCGTCGCGGAGCATCTCCTGTCGGCGACGGACCTCACCGGCGATGGAGGCACGGGCACGTCGGGTGAGCTGCGGGTCGTCCGCGAGGTTGTCGATGAGCCCGGCGACGTGCGGCAGGCGCGCGAACGGGGCGAACGCCGCACCGCCCTTGTAGTCGACGAGGATCATCGCGAGGTCCTCGGGCGGGTGCGAGACCGCGAGCCCGAGGACGAGCGTGCGCAGCATCTCGCTCTTGCCGGAACCGGTCGCACCGATGCAGATGCCGTGCGGACCCATGCCGAGCTGCGCGGACTCCTTGAGGTCGAGCAACAGGGGAGCGCCGAAGTCGTCGACCCCGATCGGCACGCGGAGGAAGTCCCGGGGCGCCCGCGGTCGCCACGTCCGGTCCGGATCGATCGTCGTGACGTCGTCGACCCCGAGGAGGTCGGTGACGCCGATCGCGGTCGACGACTCGGTGCGCTCCTCGGCGTCCGCGGACAGCCGGAGCGGCGCGAGCGCCCGGGCGACCGCCGTGACGAGCGTCGGCGCGACCGGGTCGCACACCGCCGTCTGCACGGGTGCGGGCTCGCCCTCCTCGACGTCGCGGGCATCGACGATCTCGAGCGCGGTCCTCGGGGGCACCCCGGGGTCGTCGGTCGTCACGGTCCGTGCCGTGACGCGGACCCGCACGTCGGACGGCTCGTGCAGACGGTCCGCCACCAGGTGCACGACCGTGACGCGGAGGTCCTCCGGGCGGGTCTCGCCCTCGGGCAGCGCGAGCGGGACCGCGACACCGCCGTGCTCGTCGGCGAGGACGACCAGTCGAGCGAGGTCGCTCCGCCTCCCGGAGTCGCCGGAGCGTCGCCAGGTCGCAGCGGTCCGGGCACGCTCGCCGAGCTCGGCGGCGAGGGTCCGGGCCAGCGTCGGGACGTCCTCGGCGACGCGGCGTGCCCGGAGCGGGCCGTCGAAGGTCCGGTCCATCCGCACGTGGGGCAGCAGGTCGAACCACTCCCAGTCGGCGGCCCGGTCGGCGGGGAACGCCGCCGCGAGCTGCAGGTCCTCGGGGGCGTGGAGCGCGGCGAGCTGGGCGACGAGCGCCCGGGCGACCGCGAGCACGGCGTCGCGGTCCCCGACGACCGAGACGTCGCCGGCGTCGTCGAGCCGGATCGAGATCGGCATCGCGTCGACCGTGCCGTAGTGCTCCGCGACCTGCTCGAGCTCGGCGAGCATCAGGGGGTCGAGCGGCTGGACCGGGTTCTGGTCCGGCGGCACGGTGAGGTCGAGCCAGTCCACGTCGCCCGCACCGACGCGCACCCGGAGGAAGTCCCCGTGCGACCGGCGGCGCTCCCAGAGCCGTGCGGGATCGCCGACCAGCCGGGGGAGCGTGTCCGGGGACGGGTCGACGTGCTCGGCCCGCTCACGGATCGCGGTCGTCCGGGCACGCAGCTCGCCGCGGAGTTCCTCGAGGTAGTCGAGGTACCGCTCCCGCTGGGTCCGGCGGTTGCGGACGGCGTTGCCCCGCTGCGTGAACGCCATGCCGAGCCCGCCGACCAGGGCGACCACGAACACCAGGGCCGCGACGACCATGAGCACCGGGTTGTTCCCGCGCAGCACGACCATCATCACGACCGACGACACCGCCCCGATCACCGGCAGGAGCGACTGCAGCGGGATCCCGCCGCTCGGGCCCTCGGGGAGCTGCGGCGGCGGTGCGAGCTGTTCGGCGTCCGGACGGACGAGCGGGGTGGAGACCCGCGCGGGACGGTGCACGATGCGGTTCACCGAGTGGCCTCCGTCGATCGTCGGCCGACGGCGGCGTCGACCAGTGCGGCGGTCAGGTGGACGAGGGCGGTGCGGGACGCGGTCGGGCGGACCCCGGGCACCGTCGTCGTCGGGTCGTGCGGCACCGGGAGGACGACGTGGTCCGGCCAGTCCGCGGCGGCCCGGGCGGCGCGCAGCCCGACGCCGACGGTGTCGACCGGGACGACGACGACCCGCGTGTCGGGCGCGTGGCGACGGAGGGCGTCGGCATGCGCGATGCCCTCCTCCACCCCGGGTCGGTCGGCCCCGGTGACGAGGGCGACGACGTGTGCGTCCGCGCCGACGGCGCCGAGGTCGACGAAGGGGCTGCGGGCGCCCCAGTCGCCGACGACGACGTCGAAGAACCGGGCGATCGGGTCGACCGCTGCGGTCCACTCGTCGGGCGCGGCCTGACGCGAGGGGAATCGAGGGTCCCCGATCCTGAGCACGTGCAGGCCCGACGCGGCCTCGGCCAGCCCGTCCGTGGCGTCCCACGAGGTCCGGGAGGCCGCACGGCGGTCGGACGGAGCCGTCGGACCGCCGAGCCCGGCCCCCGCCAGCGCGGCGAACGACCGGGGACCGGCGGCACCGTCGACCCCGAGGACCCGTCCGCTCCGCCGTCTGGCGAGGACCGTGGCGACCGCGGCGGCCGTGGTCGAGCAGCCGGTCCCGCCCCGGAGCGACGCGAACGCGATCCGCCGACTCGTCGGGACGCCCTGCCGGATCGCCCGGTGCGCGTCGTCGAGCTCGCGGGCACCGCTCACCACGCTGCCGAAGAACGCCCGTCCGATCGCGGGGACCACGTCGTCGAGGAGTCGCATGGTCAGAAGGTCTCCAGGAGCGCGGCGAAGAGGCCGAAGGTACCGAGCAGCAGCGGGAGCATCACGACCACCGAGACGGTCTCGAGCACGTTGCCGAGCGAGCGGAGGCGGGCACGCCCGTGTGCCGCCGGACGCACCCCGGCCAGCAGGGCCGCGAGGACGCCCGTGCCCGCCGTCGCGCCGAGCACCGTGGCGGGAGCCGTGGCGGCGTGTCCGACCAGACCGAGCACCGCGGCGACCACCACGGCCGACCAGAGCAGGACGCCCTGCACCGCCAGCGGGAAGGCGCGGGTGCGGAGCGCCGCGACCACGACCGTCGCGGCACCGAGGCCGATCGCCCAGGGGTCGTCGTCGGCGACGAGGGCGGCCCCGGCGAGGGCGATCGGGGCCGCGACCGCCGCGGTCGTCCAGTCGAGTGCCCGGTACGCGTCGTCGAGAGCGGTGAGGACTCGTCCGCGCGCGACGGGCTCGCCGCCGCTGACCTGGTCGTCCAGGCCGGTGAGGCCCGCGGTCGACATCGCGACGGACGGCAGGAGACCGCACACGGCGATCGAGGCCACCGCCACCACGCCCCACCCGGCGGCGGTCGGCGCGGGGGTGGCCCACGTCACCATGCCGAGCAGGGGCAGCACGACGCCGACGACGGCGGCCACGCCGACCGTCCGAGTCCGCCCGCCGACGCCGAGCCCGAGGCCGAGTGCGATCCACGCCCAGACGAGCACCACCGCGGCGGTCACGGCGGCAGCGGGACCCCCGGCGGCGAGGAGGGGCCCGAGCGCGAGACCGATCGGCAGGGCGAGTCCGGTCGCCGCTGCCGTGAGGACGATGCCGGTCCACCGGGCACCGGCGCGACCGGCGACGAGCGCGGCCACGGCGAGGACGACCCCGGTGCCGACCAGCACGGCCGGCACGAGGGCAGGGTGGAGCGTCCCGACGTCGCCCGTGAAGGCAGCGCGGACCGAGGCCACGGCGGACGCCGCCACCACGAGCGTCCCCGTGACGGCCGCGGTCGTCCCGACGGCCGCGGCGGCGACGGCCTGGCGCGCGGCCGTGCCCCAGCCGTCGTGCCGCCTGCCGAGGGTGTCGGCCACGGCGTCGGTCACGTCGGAGACCTCGGGCGGCGGCGGAGCGTCCGCGCGTCGGACGAGGTGCAGGACCTCGCCGTCGCCGATCTCCTGCGTCGCTGCGTCGTCCGCCAGCGAGACCGCTTCTCCGGTGACCCGCACGAGGGCGATCGGGTGCGCGGAGTCGGCGATCGGCTCGTCGAGGATGTCGACGAACCGGGGGAGGAGCCCGGCGAACGGCTCGTCGGACGCCACGACGACGTCGGCGCGACGGCCGGCGCCGACCACCGTCACACGGGTGAAGTCGGTCACTTCGTCTCCTGTTGCTGCTGTTGCTGCGCGGCCTGCTGGGCGAGGGCGTTCGTGACGAACGAGTACCCGAGGCAGCCCACCCCGACGACCGCCGCGAGCACGACGCTGCCGATGAGGCGCTTGACGTTGTCGTTCACGAGCCGCCGGTCGGCCAGGCGCCCGAGGACGAACGCCTGTCGGAGCCGTCGACGGTGCGTCGCGACGCTCTCGAGCAGGACCGAGTCACTGTTCCGTGGCACGTCGCACCTGTTCCCTCGTCGACTCGTCCATGCCCGCCGCTTCCGCCACCCGGTCCTGCCCGACGTGCTCGACCAGGTCGCGGAGCTCCTCGACCGGGCTGCGGTCGCGGTGTCGACCGAACGGCAGCACGAGCGCCGGGATCCGTGGCTTCCCCGCGACGACGGCGCCGAAGCGGTCGCGCATCACCGCGGGGTCCAGCCCGAGCTGCCGGACGGCGGGCGCCCCGAGGAGCACGGCCACCGGGACCGGCGGGAACGGCATGCGCGGCGCCTGCGCGAGGTCGGCGCGACCCGGGCGACGCAGGACGAGCGCGAAGAGCGGGAGCTGGGTGGCGGCGAGCCGTCCGAGCACCTGCGGGACGGCCTCGACCCGGGCGGTGGCGGCCGCGTCCCCCGGCGCGCCCGCCGAGAGCAGACCCGTGGTGAGTTCCTCGACCCCCTGGTCGGTGCGCTGGGCGGTCACGGTGAACGCGACGGGAGCCGCCGCCGATCCCACGACGACGAACCGGGTCGGGTCCGGCATGCGGTCCCGCGCGGCCTCGGTCAGCGTGCGACGGTCCCACGGGCGTCCGGCGGGTTCGTGCGTGCCCCAGCCCGTGGGCGCGGCGCCGGCGAGCTCGGTCGCGAGCAGCTCGGACGTCGTGCCGAGCACGGTCTCGGCGGCGGCACGGTGCCGCACCGACACCGAGACCACGAGCTGGTCGGCGGTCGGCGCGACCGGGCGGAGGAAGCTGACCGCGACCTCGTCGACCGATCGCGGTGGCCCGGTCCGCACGGCGTCCGGGAACGCGTCGAGTCGACGGCCGTCGAGCCCGTTCCGCAGGCCGTCGTCACCGCGGACGACCCACGCGCCGCCCGCGTCGAGCAGCGCCTGCCGGAAGGCCTCGGTCACGACGGACAGGCCGTCGGTCACGAGGATCGGCCGCGCTCCGACGTCCGCGGCGCGTCCGAGCAGGTCGGCCTGCGCCCGCCCGAGCCGCACGACGGCGGCCCGGCTCTCGATGCGCACGCTGCCGTCACCGACGGAGTCGAGGAGCGGGTGCCGTGCCGGCGGGCGGTCATCCGTCTGGTCCGTCCGCCGGCCCGCACCGAACGGGCTCACGACGCCGCTCCGGTGCGGACGACCGAGAAGGCGTGGTCGCCGATGCGGACGGTCGAGCCGCCGTCCACCACGACGTCCACGCCGGCGACGAGGACCTCGAACGAGCCGTCGGGACGCACCACGGTGGTGCCGTTCGTCGAACCGAGGTCGCGGAGCACGACCGCGCCGCCGGCCTGCACGAGCGCGACGTGGGTCTTCGACAGCGTCCGGGACAGGTCGGGTACCGCGACGGTCGCGACGCCGGGTTCCGCCTCGGGGTTGCGGCCGACGACGCAGGTCCCGTGGAACCAGTGGACGGCGCCCTGCTCGGAGCGGAGCACGACGGCGTCCGCCGGGATCGACTCGTCGAGGGGCAGCGCGGCCGGTGCAGCCGGTGCGGGCACCGCGTCGAAGCCGGCGAGGGCGGTGGACGCGCCCACCGACCGTCGGGTGGCGTCGAGGCCGACCGGCACCGGGCCTCCAGGCTGGTCGCGCGCCGGTGCGGAGCCCGGACGCACGCCCGCGGACGCTGCCGGGCCGAACGCCGTCCCGAGGGGCGGCAGTGCCGGCGAGAGCGGCTCGCGGCCGAGCCGGAGGGCGGCGGTGAGCGTGCCGGTCGCGGCGGCCCAGGGGCCGGAGCCGGACGCGCGGCGTGCGCCGCGACCGATGCGGGTCAGCTGGCGGAACGGCCCGGCGGGCAGCGCGTCGTCCACGTCGACGACGCGGGTGGCGAGGAGGACGCCGCCGGGACCACGACCCGTCCTGGAGGCGCGGACCACCACGATCGCGGCCGTCACGACGACGCCGAGCAGCGTTCCGGCGATCGTGGTGCCGACCGCGTCGGACGACGGGACCGCTGTGTGGGCGAGGAAGAGGAGGGCGCCGCCCGCGGCACCACCGAGCATGCAGACGACGACGTCGACCAGACGTGCGACCGCGACGGTGCCCGCACGGGCGACGGCGACGTCGCGCAGGGCGTCGTACTCCGACGCGGCGACGGTACGGCCGAGCAGCGTGCCGCAGTCCGTGCAGAACCGCTGCCCCTGCGTCGACGGCGCCCCGCAGCGACCACAGGTCATCACGGGGACCACGGTCTCGACCACGATCGACGACATGCCTCACCTCCCGTCGGCACCACCGATCATGTCAGACAGGGGACGTGACGGGTCGCGCGCGGTGGTCTAGGCTGCACACGTTCGCTGTCACCCGTACAGGGGTGGGGGGAAGGACAGAGAGGATGAGCGATGAAGTTCGCAATGGGGGCACAGGTCCTCACCAACCTGACCAAGCAGACGTCCGGCGCTTCCGGTGACCTGGGGACCCTGGTCCGCAAGCTGGCCGACTCGGCCGAGCCGCTCCAGGGACGGTTCAACGGTGCCGGACGTGCCGCGTTCGACCGCTTCAAGTCCGAGACGGACACCATCGCCAACGAGCTGAACGGCGCGCTCGCCAGCGTGCTCCAGGGCATCTCGGGCATGGACCGCTCGTTCCAGGAGGGCGACCAGGACATGGCGCAGTCCACGAGCTCGCTCGAGGGCAGCTCGAACTTCGACGCGGCCCGCTTCAGCGGCCGCGCCTGACGGAACTCCGGGGAGAGGGAGCACACACATGAGCGGTGGCAACCAGGCAGACCGTCGCGACTACGACGTCGCGGCATCGCAGAACGCGCAGGACAACTTCAACGCCGTTGCGGCGCAGCTCGAGGCGCTCATCGCGCAGCGTGACTCCGACGTCAAGGCAGCGATGGCCGACTACCAGGCCGACGGCGTCTCGGACGAGTACCACGCCAAGGAGCAGCGGTGGAACACCGTCGCGGGCGAGGTCAAGCAGATCATCGCCACGCTGCGCTCCTCGCTGCAGTCGAACGACGAGTCGGCGCAGGCAGCGATCAGCAAGGCGAAGTCGGCCGTCGGCAACATCGGCTGACGTGGTCGACGGCTGGCGGGTCGATCCCGCGGGGGTCGAGGCCGTGCTGCAGGACGTCGCGTCCCGGACCACGACGATGAACGACGCCCTGGGCGGATCCGAGGACGGGTCCGTCCAGGGCGTCGCCACCGTCGTGCAGGACGCGGCGACCGCTGCGCAGTCCCAGGTCATCGGTGAGGCGCTCGCCGGGTTCTTCGAACACCGGCAGGACATGCTGACGGGGATCCAGGACCGGATCCAGGCGTCGCTGTACGGCGCCGCGGGCGCGACCCGCGCCATCGTCGAGGGGGATGACGAGATGGGGGCTTCGACCGCTCAGGCGAACGCGATCGCCGCGTCGAAGGACGGGAACTTCACCGCGTTCGACGGGATGTTCGACCGGTGAACGCCGTCGTCAAGAGCGGGGAGATCCCGTACACCGACGTGCAGCTCGAGGGGATCACCGCCGGTGCGACCTCGCTGCGGTCGGTCGCGTCCGCGGTCCGGGACGGCACCGCTGACATCGTCACCGCGTGGAGCGCGATCTCCGGCTCGTACGAGGGGCCGAGCGACCAGGAGCTCTTCGACGTCATGACGCCGATCGGGCCGCAGGGCACGACGTTCGGCGACGACCTCGACTCCGCCGCGAAGGCACTCGACGCCTTCGTCGAGGAAGCCACCCCGATCGTCGCTGCCCTCAAGGCCTACGTCACGCGGGCCGAGCAGCTGCAGCGGGACGTCGCCGCGTTCCAGCCGCAGACCATCCAGACGATGGACGGCCCGGTCACGCAGACCGAGAGCTGGGACCAGGACGAGACGCTCAACGGCGAGAACAACGACATCATCAACGGCGTCGCGAACCGCGTCGTCGAGTACCAGGCCGCCGAACGGAAGTGCGCGAACGCGATCCGTTCCCTGAGCGGCCTGCCGGCGCTGCACGCCATCAGCGGGTCCGGCGACGACGCCCTCGGCTACGGGTACGACGAACTCCCGATGGGGACCAAGCTGCCGTGGGGCACTGCCGAGTCGCGCAACGAGTCCTGCGCGGAGAATACGACGTGGTTCGTGCCGAAGATGGTGAAGGGTGTCGTCTGGGACGGCGTCATCGTCGGGACCATCGGGGGCCTCGGCGAGCTCGTCGGCTTCCGCGGCTGGAAGTGGAGCGGCGACAACTTCGTCGACACCTGGAAGAGTCTCGGCTCCCTGATCGGGTACGACAAGGAATCGAACGAGTGGTTCGACGGTGACGCTGCGAAGGCCGGGTGGGGCGGGCTGCTCAAGGGCACCGTGGCGTGGGACAAGTGGGCCGACGACCCCGGAACGGCGTTCGGTGAGAGCGCCTGGAACATCGCGTCGCTCGTCATCCCGTTCGTCGGCGTCGCGAGCAAGGTGGGTGCGGTCGGACGGGCCGGCGAGGTCGCGTCGGCGATCAGCAAGGCGGGGAAGGTCCTGGACCTCGTGGACGCCGGAGCCTGGGCGTCGAGGGGCCTGACCAAGGTCCTGCCGAAGCTCGGCGACCTCAAGGGTGTGCTGACGGACGGGTTCGAGCACGTGCCCGACGGCTTCAGGACGAGGATCGCCGAGTTCAGGGTCGACCTGGACGAGTGGCGGCACGGGACGCACGCCGATGCGGACGGTGCGGTCGACGGGCCGGCGGCGAGGAGCGAGGCGGCGGCGGACGCGGCGGCCGACACGCACGCGCAGGCGAACGCGAACGCCCACGCGCACTCGGAGGACGCGGAGTCGAACGTGCCGACGCCCGAGCGTGAGCCGGCGTTGGTCGGTGGCGGGCACGGGGAGAGCGCCACGGTGCACGGGGGTGGCTCCGACGCGGGGTCGAGCGGTGGCTCCGGGCACGGCGCCGGTGTGGAAGGCGACCCGGGGCACCGCGGTGGAGACGGTCCGACGACCGGTGGCGACGGGAGCGAGGGGCAGCACGACGGTTCTCACGGAGGCGACCGACCCGCTCCGCCTGCCGGCGGCGGTGACAATCCTCCGCCCGAGACCCGACCGGTTCCACGGCCGGACACCTTCGATCCGACCCGAGGTGACCAGTACGCCTCGGGCGATCCGCTGCGGCCCGGTGAACCGACCCCTCACGTCCCGCGCGAGACGTACGACCAAGCGACGCACCAATCCGGATGGAAGTACTTCGGGCGAGCGGACCGTCCCTGGGCCGACTACCAGGCGCAGATCGCGGGCGTCGAGCGGACGGTGGACGGCAAACTGCCGGAGTACCGTCTGTTCGCCGAAGACGGCACGACGGTGGACTTCGACGGCATGACCGAGCGAGGTCACCCGCCGCAGGAGGTCTTTCTCGATGCCAAGGCCTTCAGCCGAGGGATCGCGTTCGCGGACCCGGCCGGTCCCTACTGGAGCAAGCGCATCCCGAAGATGATCGAGCAGGCTGAAGACCAGCTCGCTGCGCTTCCGGACGGTGCTCGTCTAGAATGGCACGTGTCTGATCCGTACGCCGCGGACGCAGTCCGTCGCCTGCTTCGCGGAGGCGGAATCGACGGGGATGATCTGACGGTCATCTTCACGCCGATGAGAACGGAGTAGCCGGTCCATGCCCTTCCCGACTTGGTTACGGACGACGCAGGTGACGGCTCGAGCCGCGTGGGATGCGCGTGGAGAGGAGCCCGAAGCGCTGGCAGAGCGCATCGCTGTCCAGCTCGCTGCCTACGACGAACTGCTCGGAGCGGGTGCCCAGTGGGCGCTCGTCGAGGAAGACGACCGCGTCGTGTCCACCGACCCTTCGGCACTCACGCCCATCGTGTCCGCGCACGTCTTCCGGGACGCCGAGGGAATCGAGTTCCCACCGCGCGGCTACGTGCTCGGTCTCGCGCGAGAAGGGAGCGCGGGGTTCATCTCGATCCGCTTCCGGGTCGGGGCCGCGAAGATCGTCCGTCGCATGCCGGCGAACGGGGTCCAGGTCACCATCGCTGGGCCGCTGAGAGAAGCGAACCGCCTGTCGATCGACGCTGATCTGGCCGAGGGTGTCCTCCGTGGACTCGTTCGAGCTTGGAACCCCGACTCCGCAGCGGTGTACGACGATGCTGGAGCGATCGCCGCCGAAGGACGAGGCAAGTTCGCACCGGTGATCGGGCAGCGCACCTGGGTCTCGGATCGGCTCGGTGTGGTCGAGACGTCCACGTCTGGAGTGCACGTCGAGCGGGCGGACGGAGGCAGCTACCTGACAGCGGACGACGCCCTGGACTCCGAGTCAGCTGTGCGTGAGGTGTGGGCGACTCTCCAGGCCAACGAGGTCACCGAGATCGTCCGCGCTGCGTGATCGGACACACTCGTTCGGAACCCTTGCCGGTACGGTTCGGAGGGATCCCCGACCGTGTGACGAGCGCGCGATGGCTCTGATCACCGGGCTCGGGGCCGACTCGAGGCTCATGGGCAACCATCGGGCCGGTGTCTTGCCGAAGGTGCAGAGAGCGGCGATCACTCTTGACTGATCACGACGACCTTGCCCAAGAGGATGCCGACCTCCTCGGCGGGTTCGTGGGCAACGAACCGCCCGACTTGTCCTCCGCTCCGGGTGTGAGACGAGGGAACTCCATCCTCTTCGAGTACGGCACGCTGGAGACGACCTTTCGTATTGCAGTCACCGGTTCGGGATTTGCCTTCGAAACCCGCGACAAGGGCAGCTCCTGGGCGCTTGCCGAGTTCAGTCGGCTCGACGATGCGGAGCGATTCGTACTGCTGTGGGAAGGGGCACGGCGTGATCCCGCCCCGTGGTCCGGCGGTCTGCCGACTGTTCCCGATGGGGTGGTCGTCCTCGAGGACCACCCCGGGAAGGTGCTGCGCTGGGACGCCGGGGGCGAAGATCACGTTGCCCGGGCGCTCTCCGACGAGAGCTCAACGCTCGTCTGTCAGCTTGCATGGGTGCGGAGTCGTTCCCTGCCTGAAGTCCTGGCGGTGGTCGACTCCGTCGATCCGGGACGGCGGGTGAGCAGTGCGTGGCTCGACTCCGTTCGGGGAGAGGCGAGCTGAACCGGTTCGGCGTTCGTGCAACCCGAGATGCCTTCGGCGTGTGCCCGGGGGATCGGCGATGGCGGTCAGCTTCAGCCAGTTCCGGGCAGTACGGAGCGAGCCCGGATCGGATCGCGTCCACCTCGGGCTGAGCCATCTCCATCGGGCCGGGAACGGGACGGTCCAGGGGTGTGGGGATCCGCACACCCAACCGACGCGTGTCGCCGCCACCCCCGCTGCGCGAACACCTGTGCGATGCTGCTGTCCGAGTGTGCAACGTCGTGATCCTCCGAGTTGTGTACTGGAGAGCACCGGAGTGGGGTCGAGTCGATGCGGTATCCGAAGTGGGTCTGTGGAGAGCGCGTACTGCTCCGCGCAGAGTGGGACGGCCGACCCTCGTCCTCGGACGATCTGAGCAACTCGCTGCTGGCCCAGCTGCGGGGAGTCGACGCTGTCCTCGGCGCTGGGGAGCCCTGGGAGGTGGACGGCGTCGGCACGATCCGCGAGTACGACCCGGCCGTCGTGCAGGAACTGCTCGAGCAGGGTGTCGAACGCGGGGACGACGGAACCGCGTGGCCGGACCACGGTTACAACGTGATCATGAACCGCCGAGCGGAGCGCGGCTTCGTCTCGCTGCGCCTGAAGGTCGGAGCATCCGTCCCGCGGCGTCGCCGACCGGTGAACGCCGTGTCGGTGAGCGTCGTCGGGCCCGTCGCGGGGGGCGAGCGGAGAGCGCCGGACGTCGAACTCGTCGAGGAGGTGCTGGCGACGATCGTGCGTGCGTGGGACCCGGACTCCGCTGGAGCCTTCGATCGAGCTGCTGCACGGGCGGTGGAGGACGCGGGCCGGTTCGGTGCCGTGCTCGGGCAGCGGACCTGGGTCTCGGAGCGGCTCGGAGTCGTGCCCGCGACGAACTCGGGAGTGACCAGGTCGTCGCTGCATCGTGGCACGTTGCTCGCGGCGGATGACGCGCTCGATGCTTCGACCGCAGTGGCCGAGGTTCGGGCGGTCCTCGCAGGAGTCAGCGTCCCCGATCTGCCGAGCGAGGGTCGAACAGCGTGAACACCCCGGTGTCCGAGGACGGCATCTGCCCCCGCCCCGGTTTCGATCAGCGCAGCCTCGTCGTCCTTCGACGCCTTGCTGAACGCGCTGGGTACTCCGACACGACAGCACGATCCGACCGCTTCGAGTACGGGGACCTCGAGATCCGCTTCCGGTACGACGTCTCGCCGCAGGGAGTCAGCGAACGACGGTTCTCTCGAGGTGAGGTCAGCTTCACGGGCACGACCTTCGACGATCCGGAGGACGCGGCGCGCTGGGTGGCCCTGCAGCTCGCGTTCGAGATCCGCACCCAGGCAGGTCTCCCTCGAGTCGATGACGCTCGGCGCTCCCTGGCCTTCGCGAGGGCGGCACGAGTCGAACTCGACGCCATCCCCTGGTGTTCGCTGCAGCCAGACCCCGTGCAAGCGCTCGACCTGGCTGCAGGGGACGTCGGATCCGCGGAGGACGATGTGCCGCACGCCGTCGCGCTCGGGCGGCTCGTCGGCAACCGGCCCGATGCGCCGGCCACCCTCGACGGCATCCGCAGGGCCCACGGAACACTGTTCGAGTACGGCGACCACGAGACCGCCAGCCGGATCGTCCAGCGGGGCGACTCGTTCGGTGTCATCTGCCGTCAACGCGCCTCCGAGCACCTGATCGCTTCCACGTCGCACGTCGAGGATGCGGAGCGGCTCGTCGTCGTCCTCGAGCGCTCGTCCGGCATCAGGATCCCCGGGCCGCACCAGCTGTCCGCCGTCCCCCTGCCACGAGGCGTACTGGATCGCTCTCGAGGTCTCGTCACCGAGTTCGAGTGGCGGTCCGATGCGGACGGAGCCTCTCACTCCGTGCGTTCTGTCGCTCGCGCACCAGGTCGATCTTCCGACTTCTCCTCCCTCGTCCGACTCACCTGGTTGCGCGACGTCCCGGTGAACGTCCTCGCCGACACGCTTCGCGGGCGCGACGGAGCGTTCGCCGTCGGAGGATCGGTCGGCGTGACGCTGGGGACGGCGGCGTTGATCCGCGCCTTCTCTCGCGGCCGCGGGGGCTTCCGAGACGACGCCCAGAGCGCCGTCGTCTGCTCCGAGTTCCGTCGACTGGTCCGGCAGGGCGACCTGCCCGAGGCGTGCTGGGAGCCGGTCCGGAGTGCCGTGTACGGGACGCACATGGACAGCTGGTCGTCCGGGCTGCGCGTCGACAACCGGTACGAGGCCCTCTGGCCGCTCTTCGAAGGACCGGCCCCGAGACTGTCCGACGAGACGGTCGCCTCCGTCGACGTCGAGGTCGCCCTGGCTGCTGTCGAGTACGGCCTGACCGTGGTGCCCGCAGGCCCTCGCGTCGCCCGCCGCTTCCCCGTGGAGAACGACGTGGTGACGGAGGTGTGGGACGGAGCTGGCTGGAGCGTCCGCCCGGGTGCCGAGTTCGGCCACCAGATGACCCGCAGCGAGGCCGTCCGGTTCGCCGGCGTGCACTCCTGGAGCGACCTCGACTGAGCGGCGTACCGTCCACTCCATGACGAAGCACTGGGTCGCCCCCGAGTTCGGCGGCAGCGAGGTCCTCGAGTACGTCGACACCGAGGTGGCCGCCCCCGGCACCGGCGAGGTCACCATCGACGTCCGCGCGGCGGGCATGAACCCCGCCGACACGAAGCACACCCGGCAGGGGGACCCGTCCGACCTGCCGATCCCGGTCGGCTACGAGGTCTCCGGGGTGATCAGCGCGATCGGCCCCGACACCGAGATCGCCTCCGGTGGGGGAGCGGTCGGCGACGAGGTCCTCGCCTTCCGCGTGGCTGGCGGCTGGGCAGAACGCATCACCGTCCCAGCCGCCGACGTCTTCGCCAAGCCCGCGTCCCTCGACCACCCCCAGGCGGCGAACCTGCTGCTGGCCGGGACGACCGCGGCCGACATGATCCGCGTCACCCGCGCCGAGGGACGCGACACCGTGCTGGTGCACGGTGCGTCCGGCGCGGTGGGTGTGGCTGTCCTGCAGCTGCTCCGCCCGCTCGGCACCCGCGTGATCGGCACCGCCTCCGAGCGGAACGCCGACACCGTCCGCCGCTTCGGTGGCGAGTGGGTCGCGTACGGCGACGGCCTGGAGGCGCGCATCCGTGACCTCGCACCCTCCGGCATCGACGTGGCACTGGACTGCGTCGGGACGGACGAGGCGGTCGACGTCTCGCTGGCACTCGTGGCCGACCGGTCGCGTATCGTGACCATCGCGGCCTTCGGCCGCGCGCAGCAGGACGGCTTCCCCGCCGTCGGTGGCAGCCAGCCCGAGAGCCAGGCGTTCCGCGAATCCGTCCGGCAGCGGCTGGTCGACCTCGCGGCGGCGGGCGAGCTCGAGGTGCCGGTGGCCCGGACGTTCCCCCTGGCCGAGGCGAAGGCCGCGGCGGAGCTGCTCGAGTCGCAGCACCCCGGTGGGAAGCTCGCGCTCGTGCCGTGACGGCCACTTCTGGTTGACTCGTGGGGTACGTCGCACGACCGACACCACGAGGGGGAACACGTGAGCGACCACATGACGTCCGACCAGCCGTACCCGAGCGCGCCGCCGCCGCAGCAGCCGTACCCGACAGCGGGCGGAGAACCGCCGCGGTGGGCCCCGCGCTACGGCGCCTCCTTCGGGCAGGCGCTCGGCCGCTTCTTCGCGAAGTACGCGACCTTCTCCGGGAGGGCGAGCCGCAGTGAGTTCTGGTGGGCCTACCTCGTCGTCACCGTCGTGGGACTGGCGCTCGCCACCATCCCCTTCGTGTACCGCTTCGCCACGATCGAGTACACGACCGTCGACCTGAGCGGCGTCGAGTACCGGGTGACGAACCCGCCGTCGCCGCTGTTCTGGGCGCTGCTGGTGCTGCCGGCGATCTGGTGGCTCGCGACGATCGTCCCGTCGCTGGCGCTCGGGTGGCGCCGGCTGCACGACGCGAACCTGCCCGGGGCACTGTGGATCATCGCGGTGTTCGTCGGCATCGCCGGCATCGTCTTCGGGCTCCTGCCGTCGAACCCGCAGGGCGCACGCTACGACCGACCGGAGGGCACTCGATGAGCGACGACCAGCAGCACGGACAGCAGCCGTACGGCCAGCAGCCGCAGCAACCGCAGCAGCCGTACGGACAGCAGCAGCCGCAGCAGCCCTACGGCCAGCAGCCGCAGCAGCCGTACGGGCAGCAGCCGCAGCAGCCGTACGGCCAGCCGTACCCGCAGTACCGGCAGCAGGCGCCAATCCCGACGGACGCCAGTGGCGCCCCGCCGCTCTGGGCACCCTGGTACGGCGCCGGGTTCCTCGACGCCTTCGTCCGGTTCTGGAAGAAGTACGCCCGCTTCGACGGACGCGCGAGCCGCAGCGAGTTCTGGTGGTGGTACCTGGCGAACGCGATCGTCGTGACGATCCTGTTCGGCGGCTACATCGCCGCGATCCTCGTCTGGGCAGCCGGTGCGACCACGACGGACGAGTACGGCACGACGACCACGACCGGCGGCTTCCCCGGGGGCGCGCTCCTGTTCGTCGGCCTGCTCGGCCTCTGGGGACTCGCGACGTTCATCCCCTCGCTCGCACTCGGGTGGCGTCGTGTGCACGACGCCGGGCTCGCCGGTCCCTTCTGGCTGATCTCCTTCTTGGCAGGGGTCGCCGGGATCGTCTTCGGGTGCCTGGAGTCGAACCCCAACGGCGCGCAGTACGACCAGCCGGACGCACCCCGCCCGCAGGCCTGATCGGCCCCGTCACGACGAAGCGGCCCACCCCGTCAGGGGTGGGCCGCTTCGTCGTCCCAGGGGACCGGGTGGAGGCTCAGACCACCCGGAGGCGGACCAGCGAACCGTCCACGACGAGGTCGCGCACCGTGACCGACGGGTCGGCCGTCGCGAACCGGAGCGCGCCTCCCGGCTGGTCGAACCAGGGCTGCACGAACGTGACCGTCACCATGAAGGGCCGGTCGACGACGTAGCGGTGCACCTCGGGGGCCGCCGCGACGTGCGGCGGCAGCGACCGCTGGGGGAGCGGTGTGTCGAGCGGGTGGAGCAGGTAGCCGTCGGGGCCGCCGACGCGGTCGACGGGGACACCGGCAGGCACCTGGATGGTGAGCCCCTGCGGGCCGGCCTGGCGGACCTGCTGGGCGAGCTGGGGGTACGTCGACGCCGCGCGGTCGCGGAGCCCGTCGAGCTCGTGGCGGGGGATGTCCCGTGGCGCGGGGAAGGCGCGGTTCAGGAAGCGGCGCAGCATCTCGACCGCGTCCTGCTCGCCACGGGCGGTGGCGAGTCGGCGCGCGGTGCCGTAGTCGACGACCTCGAGCGCGAGGTCGTCGTGCGTCTCGGTCGGGACGACACGCAGTGCGCCCTCGACAGGGGGCTCGGTGAGCGACTCTCCGGGGAGCTGCACGTACCGGATCGTGTAGCCGAGCTGGTCGAGGATGGGGCGGGTCTCCGCGAACGTCATGCGCGCGAGCCTACCGGCCGCATGCATGCCGTTCGCCGAGACACCGCCGTGCCACCGGTGCGACGATGCGTCACACGCCGCCGCGCATGATCGCCTGCTTGACCTCGGAGATCGCCTTCGTCACCTGGATGCCGCGCGGGCAGGCGTCGGTGCAGTTGAAGGTCGTGCGGCAGCGCCACACGCCCTCCTTGTCGTTGAGGATGTCGAGGCGCACGTTCGCCGAGTCGTCGCGCGAGTCGAAGATGAAGCGGTGCGCGTTGACGATCGCCGCCGGGCCGAAGTACTGCCCGTCCGTCCAGAACACCGGGCACGACGAGGTGCACGCGGCGCACAGGATGCACTTGGTGGTGTCGTCGAAGCGGGCGCGGTCGGCGACGGACTGCACGCGCTCCTTGCCCTTCTCCGGCTTGCTCGACGCCTGCAGGAACGGCTGGACCTCGCGGTAGGACTGGAAGAACGGCTCCATGTCCACGACCAGGTCCTTCTCGAGCGGCAGGCCCTTGATCGCCTCGACGTAGATCGGCTTCGACACGTCGAGGTCCTTGATCAGGGTCTTGCAGGCGAGCCGGTTGCGGCCGTTGATGCGCATCGCGTCCGAGCCGCAGACGCCGTGCGCGCAGGAGCGGCGGAACGTCAGCGAGCCGTCCTGCTCCCACTTGATCTGGTGCAGGGCGTCGAGGATGCGGTCGGTCGGGAGCATCATCACGTCGAAGTCCTGCCAGCGCGGCTCGTCGTCGACGTCCGGGTCGAACCGGCGGACGATGATCGTGACGGGGAACGATCCGGGAGGAGCGCTCTGCACGGTGTCGGTGCGCGGGCTGTCGGAGACCAGGGTGTCGGTCATCAGTACTTCCTCTCCATCGGCTCGTACCGCGTCACGACGACGGGCTTCCAGTCGAGCGTGATGTGGTCGTCGGCGAGTGACGAGTGCGGGTCGCCCGTCAGGTACGCCATGGTGTGCTGCATGTAGTTCTCGTCGTCGCGCTTCGGGTAGTCGTCGCGCATGTGGCCGCCGCGGCTCTCCTTGCGGTTCCGCGCGGAGAACACGACCACCTCGGCCAGGTCGAGGAGGAACCCGAGCTCGACCGCCTCGAGCAGGTCGGTGTTGAAGCGCTTGCCCTTGTCCTGCACGGCGATGTTCAGGTACCGGTCGCGCAGCTGGTGGATCGTCTCGGTCATCTTCGCGAGCGACTCGTCGGTGCGGAACACCTGCGCGTTCTTGTCCATCTCGTCCTGCAGCTCCTTGCGGAGCACCGCGATGCGCTCGGTGCCGGTCGAGGCGCGGAGCTGCTCGAGCATGCCGCGGACCCCGGCGGCCGGGTCCTCGGGCAGGGGGAGGAACTCGGCGGTCTGCACCCACTCGGCGGCGTTGTTGCCGGAGCGCTTGCCGAAGACGTTGATGTCGAGCAGCGAGTTCGTGCCGAGGCGGTTCGAGCCGTGCACGGAGACGCAGGCGCACTCGCCGGCGGCGTACAGGCCGGGCACCACCGTGGTGTTGTCGTACAGGACCTCGGCGTTGGTGTTGGTCGGGATGCCGCCCATCGCGTAGTGCGCGGTCGGCATCACGGGCACCGGCTCGACGACCGGGTCGACACCGAGGTAGGTGCGGGCGAACTCGGTGATGTCCGGGAGCTTCGTCTCGAGGACCTCGGCACCGAGGTGCGTGCAGTCGAGGAGCACGTAGTCCTTGTTCGGACCGGCACCACGGCCCTCGGCCACTTCCTGCACCATGCAGCGGGCGACGATGTCGCGCGGGGCGAGGTCCTTGATGGTCGGTGCGTACCGCTCCATGAAGCGCTCACCCGAGGCGTTGCGGAGGATCGCGCCCTCGCCGCGGGCACCCTCGGTGAGCAGGATGCCGAGGCCGGCGAGACCGGTCGGGTGGAACTGGAAGAACTCCATGTCCTCGAGCGGCAGGCCCTGGCGCCACACGATGCCGACACCGTCACCGGTCAGGGTGTGGGCGTTCGACGTCGTCTTGTACATCTTGCCGAAGCCGCCGGTCGCGAAGATCACGGCCTTCGCGTGGAAGACGTGCAACTCACCGGTCGCGAGCTCGAAGGCGACGACACCGGCGGGCTGCTGGCGGGTGACGCCGTCGTCACCGACGACGTCCACCATGACGAGGTCGAGCGCGTAGAACTCGTTGTGGAACTCGACGCCGAGCTTCACGCAGTTCTGGAACAGCGTCTGCAGGATCATGTGGCCCGTGCGGTCCGCCGCGTAGCAGGCCCGGCGGACGGGCGCCTTGCCGTGGTCGCGCGTGTGCCCGCCGAAGCGGCGCTGGTCGATCTTGCCCTCGGGCGTGCGGTTGAACGGCAGCCCCATGTTCTCGAGGTCGATGACGGCGTCGATCGCCTCCTTCGCCAGGATCTCGGCGGCGTCCTGGTCGACCAGGTAGTCACCGCCCTTGATCGTGTCGAAGGTGTGCCACTCCCACGAGTCCTCCTCCACGTTCGCCAGGGCGGCGGCCATGCCGCCCTGGGCCGCACCGGTGTGGGAGCGCGTCGGGTAGAGCTTCGAGATGACGGCCGTCTTCGCCTTCGGGCCGGCTTCGATGGCGGCACGCATGCCGGCACCGCCTGCGCCGATGATGACGATGTCGTGCTGGTGGTGGTGGACGGTGGTCTCGCTCACTGGGGCCTTTCAGGGTGGGTCAGCGCGCCGACGGGGTGGTCGCGGCGTGCGCGTGGGTCTCGATGCGCGGGGCTCGTGGCGCCCGGGCCGTGCCGGCTGCTACTGCGCGGGGCAGAACGACGGCAGGTCGGCTGCGGCGGCGCCGGCCGGGCACGGGTCGAACGTCCAGCAGACGAGCAGACCGAGCACGATCAGCGCGACGCAGGCGATGAGCACCGCGAGCAGCAGGGTCTTCCGGACGCCGGGCTTCGCGACGTAGTCGTTGATGATCGTCCGCATGCCGTTCGAGCCGTGCACGAGGGCGAGGACGAGCATCAGGGAGTCCCAGACCTGCCAGAAGGGGTTGGCCCACTTGCCGGCGACGAAGGCGAAGTCGATCTGCTTCACACCCTCACCGGCGACCATGTTGACGAAGAGGTGGCCGAAGATCAGCACGACGAGCAGGACGCCCGAGGCGCGCATGTAGATCCACCCCCACTTCTCCCAGTTGGTGGTGCGGCGGGCGGCTGCGGCCGAACGAGGCGGCTCGACGATCTGCGTGGTCATGTCCGTGGGTCCCTTCGCCTACTGGAAGTCCGCGACGAGGTTCATCAGCTGCCGGGGCAGGAAGCCCGCGATCAGGACGGCCCACACGACCAGGACGACCCAGAACATGGCGCGCTGGTACTTCGGGCCCTTCGACCAGAAGTCGACCAGGATGATGCGCAGCCCGTTGAGTGCGTGGAAGACGATCGCCATCACGAGCGCGATCTCACCGATGTTCATGATCGGTGTCTTGTAGGTGCCGATCACGGCGTTGTACGCCTCGGGCGACAGCCGGACGAGCGCGGTGTCGAGGATGTGCACGAGCAGGAAGAAGTAGATCGCGACACCGGTGATGCGGTGCAACACCCACGACCACATGCCCGTGGAGCCGCGGTACAGCGTCCCCTCGAGCCTGCGCGATGTGCGCGGCGCATCGATCGTCGCGCGCGGTTCGACCAGTGTCGTCCCGCCTGCGGTCTGCTCGGCCATGAGCGAGTCCTCCCGTAGGACGGGCTCGCCCGATCGGCGAGCCCTTGCCGTTCGTGTTCGTGTGGAACACGACCCATCCTATGCGCGTGCGCTGACACTCTCGTCCCACCCGACACGCAGCGCGCGCGACGAGGCCGGCGGTGCGCCGATCGTCCGGGCCGTGTCGTGGTGCGCGAGGAGCTGGTCGCCGACGGCCTCCCACGTGGTGCCCTCGACGCGGAGCCGGCCGGCCGACCCCATGCGAGCGGCAGCTGCCGGGTCGGTCACCAGGCCGAGGACGGCGCGACGGAGCGCCTGCGGGGCGTCCGGGTCGTACAGCTCGCCGTCCAGGCCGGGCGCGACCAGGTCGATCGGACCACCGGACGCCGGGGCGACCACCGGCAGGCCGCTCGCGTGGGCCTCCTGCAGCGTCTGCCCGAAGGTCTCCGCGGGTCCCGTGTGCACGAAGACGTCGAGCATCGCGTAGGCGTCGGCCAGGGCATCGCCGCGCAGGGGACCGGTAAACGTGACGTCGAGGTGCCGCAGCCGGCGCTCGAGCACCGCCCGCGACGGACCGCCGCCGGCGACGGCCACCCGGATCCCCGGCACGCCGCCGAGCTCGGCGAGCCGCTCGACCTCCTTCTCGGGCGCCAGCCGTCCGACGTAGCCGACGATCGTCTCGCCACCCGGTGCGATCCGACGGCGGGCCGCGCGGACGTGTGCGGAACGCCGGCGGTCCGGGTGGAAGAGCGCGGTGTCGACGCCGCGACCCCACCGGACCACCCGGGGCACGCCCTCCTCGGCGAGCATCGCGGCGGTCGCGGACGACGGGGCGAGCGTCAGCGACGCCCCCGCGTGGATGCGCCCGAGGATCCGCCGTACCAGCGGGACGGTCGCGGTCAGGCCGTTGCGGCGGGCGAACCCGGCCACGTCGGTCTGGAAGACGGCGACGGAGGGGATGCCGAGCCTCCCGGCCGCGGTGATCGCGCGCCCGCCGAGCAGGAACGGGCTCGCCGCGTGCAGGACGTCGGCGCCGGAGGCGGCCAGGATCGTGTCGAGCACCGGGTGGGGGAGCGCGACCGGGAACCGGCGGTACGCCACCGCGGGCACCCGGTGCACGTCGAAGGACCGGTACCGCTCGACCTGCGTCCGCGAGCGGAACTGCGCGAGCCCCGGGGTGTCCGGCGCGATGACGACCGCGCGGTGGCCACGGCGCTCCAGGTGGTCGAGGACCGCCAGGACGCTGGTGGTCACGCCGTTGAGGGTGGGCAGGAAGCTCTCGGTCACGACGGCGACGGTCCGCTGGGACGTGCCGCGCTCCACGCTGCGTGCGCTCATGGTGCGTCCCATGCTCCGCGCGGGTCGTGACCGCTCGGGGCGCTCCGGGTGAACGGGCGGCGCGCAGGCGGTGAACAGGCGGCCGGGAGGCACGGTGCGGCCCCCGCGGTCGCGTGCGGTCCGCCAAGGAGCGCGCCGGAGCGTCCGCCGGCCCCGGCAGGTCGCGTGCGGGGACCGTGCGGGTGGCGTCCAGGTCACGTGCGGGCGCACCGGTACGGTGAGCGGGTGGCAGACGCACTCGAGGACTTCTACGCGATCATCCCGGCCGGCGGCATCGGCTCCCGGCTCTGGCCGCTCTCGCGCGCCGACGCGCCCAAGTTCCTGCACGACCTGACCGGTTCCGGCGCCTCGCTCCTGCGGCAGACGTGGGACCGGCTCGCACCGCTCGCCGGGGACCAGCGGATCATGGTCGTGACGGGTCGCGCGCACCGGGCCGCCGTCGAGTCGCAGCTGCCCGGCGTCGCCGACCACAACGTCGTGCTCGAGAGCGAGCCGAAGGACTCCACGGCCGCGATCGGCCTCGCCGCGGCGATCCTCCGTCGTCGCGAACCCGACGTGGTGATCGGCTCGTTCGCCGCCGACCACGTCATCGGTGACGCGCGCGGGTTCCGCCGCTCGGTGCGGGAGGCCGTCGCCGCCGCCCGCGCGGGCTACGTGACGACCATCGGCATCACCCCGACCGAGCCGGCGATCGGCTTCGGGTACATCCACGCCGACGCCGCGGCGCTCGACGTCGAGGGCGCCTCGACCGTGCACGCGGTGAAGTCCTTCGTCGAGAAGCCCGACCTGGACACCGCGCGGGGCTACCTGGAGGACGGTTCGTACCTCTGGAACGCCGGCATGTTCATCGCCCGGGCCGACGTGCTGCTCGCCGAGATCGGCCGGACCAAGCCCGAGCTGCTCGCCGGCATCGAGGAGCTCGCCGCGGCGTGGGACACCTCGTCGCGCGGCGCCGTCGTGGACGCCGTGTGGCCCGGGCTCGAGAAGATCGCGATCGACTACACCGTCGCCGAGCCCGCCGCCGCCGCCGGTCGGATGGCCGTCGTGCCCGGTGACTTCGACTGGGACGACGTGGGCGACTTCGCCTCGCTCGCGAAGCTGCAGTCCGGCGGCCGGGCGAACAACCTCGCCGTGCTCGGCGACGGGGCGCGCATCCTCGCCGACTCGTCGAGCGGCATCGTCGTGGCGCACAGCCAGCGGCTCATCTCGCTCATCGGGGTCGAGGACATCGTCGTCGTCGACACCCCGGACGCCCTGCTCGTCACCACGAGCGCGAACGCGCAGCGGGTCAAGGGCGTGGTGGACGCGCTCAAGGTCAGCGGGCGCGGGGACGTGCTCTGAGGTCCTGCCGCCCTGGTGTACGGTGATGTTCCGGTCGCGGGGACCGGGCTGACTCGGGGGAGTGCTGATGGGGGACATCCAGTTCGACGCTGCTGATGCACGTGCGCTCGCACGCGTCGCGCGACGAACAGCTGAGACGTTGCGGGGGCAGGCCGGTCAGCGGGCGAACGTCGTCGCATCCGCGCTCGACGACGCTGCTGGCTCGTACGCTGAGCGGTTCCGTGAGGCGGCCGTGGTCGAGGCCGAGGACCGTGCGCGGCTGGCGGGCGTGCTGGTCGACCTCGCCGACCAGATCGACGCCGCGGTCGCTGCTGCGGAGCGCGAACGGAAGCGCCAGCGTGACCACGCCGAGTGGAAGGCACGTGACGCCGACCGGAAGCGGGCGGCGTCCGTGGCCGAGGCCTTCGCCGGATCCGCAGGACGATCGGTCGTCGACGCACTGGAGCGCTTCACCGATCCCGAGCCGGCGACCGAACCCGAGCCGAGGCCGGAGGTCGACGCCGAGTTCCGCGGTCGGGAGCGTGCGCGCTACGGCGACGGGGCGAGCCGTGGCAGGAGTTCTGCCGATCCGAGCGCGCTCCGGGCGTTCGTCACGACGACCTCGGGACTGGACACGACCGCGTCGGCCGAATCCGAGCGCGTGCGATCGGCGTGGTCCTCCTTCCGGGCCTCCTGCGCCTGGGTCACGGTCGACCGCGCGAGCATGCCGGCGGGCTTCGCGCGTTACGTGCGCGAGAACGACGAGGACCGGAGCTGGATCGGCAGGATCGCCGACGCCTTCGAGGCCGCCGGCGGCAGTGGGTCGCTGTCGAACGCGGCTCTCGACATCGCGGCGACCGGACAGGCGGCGCCTGCCCTCCAACGGCTGTTCGCGGAGCACCTGACGCCGACGGAGGTCGCGGAGCGCTGGGCTGCGCTCGGGCTGACGACGGCCGACGCCAGCGTGTTCGACGGTTTCCCGACGGACGTGCTCGCGCGACTCGGGAACCTCGAGGGTGTCCCGTACTGGGCGCGGAGTACGGCGAACGCCCTCGTGCTGAACCAGCGACTGGTCGACGTGGAGCGCCAGATCCAGCAGCTGGAGCGGACGGTCGCATCGGCGGGTGACGGCTCACGGGTGTTGGCGCGGGAACTCACGGCGCTGTACGCGGACCGCAAGGCCCTCCGGAACGTCAATGCTGCGTTGACGAAGAAGGGTTCCGACGGCAAGCGCTTCCTCATCGCACTCACCGACGATCGACCGCCGCTCGCTGCTGTCTCGATCGGCGATCTCGATCGTGCGGATTCGGTGACCTGGGCTGTCCCGGGCATGAACACGACGTCCGCGGACATGACGATGTGGTCGAGAGGCGCTCAGAACATCTACCAGGAGCAAGCCCGTCGCCCGGGATCTCCGTCGCACGCGGTCGTCGCGTGGATCGGCTACGAGACCCCCGACGAGAAGGACGTGCTGTTCATGGGCAAGGCGAAGAAGGGCGGCAGACAGTTGGCTGACGCGCTCCGGGGACTCGACGCGGTCCGTGCGGGTCAGATGCCTGAGACGAACGTCGTGGCGCACTCGTACGGTACGACGACCGCGGCCGTCGCCCTCGCAGAGCAGGGTGTCCACGTCGATCGCTTCGTCGCTCTGGGCTCGGCCGGGCTTCCGGATCACATGCGCTCGATCACCGACATCCACGCGGACCACGTGTACGCAGCACGGGCGAAGGACGCGCCGACCGGCAAGGAAGGTCTGGGGGACGAATGGGCCGAGTTCGGCCGTGAACAGAGTTACGCGCACCACGTGGACCCGACACGCGACATCTTCGGCGTGAACGTGTTCGGAGTGGACGGCGCGACGGCTGCGGACGGGACGGACCTCGAACCGGTTCTCCATCACGATCCCTTGAGGAGTGACCTTCGGGGGTACCTCGACCGTGGTACCGAGAGCCTGCGCAACGTGGGACTCGCGACCACGGGCCGCGATGCCGAGCTCACACCGGCGTCATCAGGATGAGAGGCCGGAGAGCCTCGAGAGGAGACGAATGTCTGCCCAGCTGACCGTGCGGCGCCTGACGAGCGTTGCCCTCACACCCCTTGCACTGCTGATCTTCATCAGCGGTTGCACTCGACACCCTTCGGTAGGCGAGACGCCATCCGAAGAGGGAAGGACGGCCCAGATGGACCCCGAGACTGCTCAGCGGAAGATGACCGAGCTCGTCGACAGGACCGCGTCGCAGCTCGGGGGCGAGTGGGTCACCACGCAGGGTCCGGATTACGTCGACAGCTGCACGCTCCCCGACGGTGGAGAAGGAGCCAACTGGGTCTACCTGATCACCAGGACGGACGCAGGTGGCAGTCCGGACGACGACGCTGCGACGGTCACGAGTACCTGGCAGTCCGCGGGCATGACCGTCGAACGAGTCGCGGATCCTGACGGCCCGGTCGTCGTCGGACGAGGTGGAGCGTCGACCGCGTTGATCGATCTGTACGCGTTCCCCGGCAAGTACACCTTGGAGGCCGAATCGCTCTGCTTCCCGGGGAGTGCCGATGAGATCGAAGAGGAGCAGGGCAGCGGGTCCTGAGCTGGCCCGACGGATGCTGAGGCACATGCCCGCGAGACGTCCTGCCTGTCGCATCACCACGGTCACGACGATGCTGCTGCTGTCTGCGGTCACGACCGTCGGCTGTGCCGGTCAGCGCGGTGCAGCCCCATCGACCGAGAGGACCACGCCTGTGGACGCGGACACGGCTCAGCGCACCATGATCGACGTCGTCGATCAGGCGACCGCTGCGCTCGGCGGCGAATGGGAAACGCGGACGTCTCCCGACTACGTCGAGAGCTGTCAGCTGTCGAGCAACGGAGAAGGAGCCCGGTGGGTGTACCGAGTTGCGCGATCAGAGTCGGGTGACGCGGAGGCCGATGCTGTTGCTGCCTCCGGCATCTGGAGGTCCGACGGCATGAGGGTCGACCGACTTGTTGACGCCAAGGGGCCAGCGATGGTCGCTCGCGGCGGCGATCGCGTCGACACGATCCGTTTCTTCGCCTTTCCCGGCAACGACAGCATCCAGGCGCTCTCGTTGTGCATCGCTGGCGACGCAGACGAGATCGAGGAGCAGCAGGCCGACGGATGACCGTCATGTTCTCCCCACGGCAGATCACGGGGCGGAAGGTCGCGCGCTCGGGCGTCATCGTCCCGCTGACGGCACTGCTCACCGGTTGCGCGTCCCACGCGGTCGACACGGACACGGACCGACCGACAGATCCCGCTGCTGACGCCGGAACCGCGAAGCAACAGATGATCGCTGCTGTGGACGACGTCACCGGGCTCCTCGGTGGAGAGTGGACAGCGCGGACCGGACCGGATGCAGCGGAGCGGTGCAGGCTGCCCGACGGGGAACGCGGAGCGCACTGGCGGTACCTGACGGGGAGCGCGATCGAGGGACGGCCGGCGGGAGACGGCACGGCGCTGACCGACCACTGGCGTGCGCGGGGCATGCGCGTGACCGCGCGCGACACGAGCACCGGTCCGGTGGTCTTCGGCGGGGGAGGCGGGGACATCGCGTCCAGCAGCTTCTCCGCGGTCTCCGGCAACTACACGGTCCAGGCTGTCTCGCTGTGCTTCCCCGGCGACGCCGACCGCATCGCGGAGCAGCAGGCCGACGAGTGATGCGCGACCGTCGACTGGTGCTTCCGTGCACGATCGACGGCAGGTGTCGCCCGCTGTAGCGCTCCACCACGAAATCCCCGCATCGTCCCCCGGACGGGCGGCGACGGGGGACGTCGGCGTTACGGGCGCGTTTCGTCGGGGTCGCGATCGGGTAACTGATACCAGGAGTCCCTCAAGGGCGTTCTGTACCGACCCGACGGTCGTGTACTGTCGCCACGATCGCCCGGAACGCACGTGGTCCGGGCACCGCCCCCCGGAGGAACCAACCCGTGACATCTCGTACCCGTCAGGTCGTGCTCAGCGGCCTCGCGCTCGTCGGCACCATGGCCGTCCTGGCCGGCTGCTCGGCAGCCCCGTCCGACAGCGCCTCGGCGAAGAAGACCGACTTCCGCCCCTGCATGGTCTCCGACGCCGGTGGCTTCGACGACAAGTCGTTCAACCAGCTCGGCTACGAGGGCATGCTCGACGCGGCGAAGGACCTCGGCGCCGAGACGAACAAGGCCGAGTCCAAGGACGCCACGGTCTACGACTCGAACATCGAGCAGCTCGTCAACCAGAACTGCAACATGATCATCACGGTCGGCTTCAACCTGGCAGACGCCACCAAGAAGCAGGCCGCTGCGAACCCCGACACCGAGTTCGCGATCATCGACGACAACTCGATCGACGCGAAGAACGTCAAGCCGATCACGTTCGACACCTCGCAGGCTGCCTTCCTGGCCGGCTACGCGGCCGCGTCGTACTCGAAGACCGGCGTCGTCGGCACCTTCGGTGGCATGCAGATCCCGACCGTCACCATCTTCATGGACGGCTTCGCGGACGGCGTGAAGTACTACAACGAGCAGAAGAAGAAGGACGTCAAGGTCGTCGGCTGGAACGTCGAGACCGGCAAGGGCTCCTTCACCGGCGGCTTCGAGGCGGGCACGCAGGCCAAGTCGGTCGCGCAGACCCTGCTCGACCAGGACGCCGACGTGATCCTGCCCGTCGGTGGCCCGATCTACCAGTCGGCGGCCGAGGCGATCAAGGACGCGAACAACGGCTCCGTCCTCATCGGTGCGGACAGCGACCTGTACGAGGCCGACCCCCGCTACAAGGACATCGCCTTCACCTCGGTGATGAAGGGCATGCGCCCGGCGGTCAAGGACGTCGTCGAGCAGGCGGCTGACGACAAGTTCTCGAAGGAGCCGTACGTCGGCACCCTGAAGAACGACGGCGTCGGCATCGCGCCGTTCCACGACTACGAGTCGAAGGTCGACTCGGGTCTGCAGGGCGAGCTCGACAAGATCAAGTCGGGCATCATCGACGGCTCGATCAAGGTCGAGACGCAGTCGGACAAGTAGTCGGGTGAACGCGGGCGGGGGATCGATCCTCCGCCCGCGTTTCCGCGCGTCCACCGACGGGTGGCGTGCTGACCAACAGGAACGCAGTAGACAACATGAAGCTCGAGCTCCGCGGGATCACGAAGCGGTTCGGCCCCCTGGTCGCGAACGACCACATCTCCCTCACGGTCGAACCCGGTGAGGTGCACTGCCTCCTGGGCGAGAACGGTGCGGGCAAGTCCACCCTGATGAACGTGCTCTACGGCCTGTACCAGGCCGACGAGGGCGAGATCCTCCTGGACGACGTCGTCCAGGACTTCGACGGCCCCGGCGACGCGATGCGCTCCGGCATCGGCATGGTGCACCAGCACTTCATGCTCGTGCCGGTGTTCACCGTCGCCGAGAACGTCATGCTCGGTCAGGAGCAGACGACCTTCGGCGGACGACTCGACCTGGCCGGCGCCCGCAAGCGCGTCCGCGAGATCAGCGACCGCTTCGGGTTCGACGTCGACCCGGACGCCCGCATCGAGGACCTGCCCGTCGGCGTGCAGCAGCGCGTCGAGATCATCAAGGCGCTGTCCCGGGACGCGAAGGTGCTCGTGTTCGACGAGCCGACCGCCGTCCTGACGCCGCAGGAGACCGACGAGCTGATGGGCATCATGCGTCAGCTCCGCGAGGCCGGCACCGCGATCGTCTTCATCACGCACAAGCTGCGCGAGGTGCGCGAGGTCGCCGACCGGATCACGGTCATCCGCCTCGGCAAGGTCGTCGGCGAGGCCTCGCCGACCGCGACGAACAACGAGCTGGCCGCCCTCATGGTCGGCCGCGCCGTCTCGCTCGTCGTCGACAAGACGCCCGCGTCCGGCGGCGAGGACGCCCTCGTCGTCGAGGGCGTCACCGTCACCGACCCGTCGGGCGTCGTGCTCGTCGACGACGTCTCGTTCACCGTCCGGCGGGGCGAGGTCCTCGCGATCGCCGGCGTGCAGGGCAACGGACAGACCGAGCTGACCGAGGCGATCATCGGCCTCGAGCCCGTGCACGCGGGCCGGATCACGCTCGACGGCAAGGAACTCACCGGCCGCACGGTGAAGCAGGTCCTCGACGCGGGGGTGGGCTTCGTGCCCGAGGACCGCAAGGAGGACGGCCTGGTCGGCGAGTTCACGATCGCGGAGAACCTCATGCTCGACCGTGCCGACCACGACGAGTTCGTGCGGGCCGGCACGATCCGCTCCGCCGAGCGCGACGCGTTCGCCGACGAGAAGATCGCCGAGTTCGACATCCGCACGCCGTCGCGCACCACCGCGGCCGGTCGGCTGTCGGGCGGCAACCAGCAGAAGATCGTCCTCGCCCGCGAGCTGAGCCGCGAGCTGCGGCTGTTCGTCGCCGCGCAGCCCACGCGCGGCATCGACGTCGGCTCGATCGAGTTCGTGCACAAGCGCATCGTCGCGACCCGCGACACCGGTGTCCCGGTCATCGTCGTCTCCACGGAGCTCGACGAGGTCGTGGCGCTCGCCGACCGGATCGCGGTCATGTACCGCGGCGGCATCGTCGGCATCGTCCCCGCGGACACCCCGCGCGACGTCCTCGGCCTCATGATGGCGGGGGAACTCCCTGAAGGAACGGAGCTGGCAGCGTGAGCAACACGCCAGACAACACGCAGCCGGCCACCCCGGCCGAGCACGACCGCACGTCGGCGACCCCGACCGAGGCACCCACCGACGACCGCCTGCAGGACGTCGAGGGCACCCCGCACCTGATGACGGACTCGGCGGACGACACCGAGCGCCGGGCCGCCGGCGGTGACCGCTGGAGCACCGCGCTGCAGAGCATCGTCAACGGCTCCGTGCTCGTCACGGTCCTCGCCGTCGTCCTCGCCCTCGTCGCCTGCGGCATCCTGATCGCCGTCACCGACGAGAACGTGCGCGCAGCAGCGGGCTACTTCTTCGCCCGCCCCACCGACACCTTCCAGGCCGTCGGGACCGCGGTCGGTGGTGCCTACAAGTCGCTCTTCCAGGGGTCCGTCGTCAACTTCGGCGCGAGCTCGTTCGCGCAGGCCATCGCCCCGATCACCCGCTCGGTCGACTACGCCGTGCCGCTGATCGCCGCCGGCCTCGGCATCGCCCTGTCCTTCCGCGCCGGCCTGTTCAACATCGGCGGCCAGGGCCAGATCCTCGTCGGCGCCGCGGCCGCGGGGTGGGTCGGTTTCTCCTTCGACGGCCCCGCCGCGATCCACATCCCGCTCACCGTCGTCGCCGGCATCGTCGGCGGTGCGGTCTGGGGTGGCCTGGTCGGGCTCCTCAAGGCCCGCACCGGCGCCAACGAGGTCGTCCTGACGATCATGCTCAACTACGTCGCGCTCTACCTCGTCAGCTACCTGCTCCGCACGCCGGGGCTGCTGCAGGCACCGGGCAGCTCGAACCCGATCTCGCCCGCCACGAAGGAGAGCGCGGTCTTCCCCGCGCTGTTCGGTCCCCGGTACGGCATCGACCTCGGCTTCGTCGTCGCGCTCGTCGCCGTGGTCGTGGTGTGGTGGCTCGTCAACAAGTCGTCGCTCGGCTTCCGCTTCCGCACGATCGGTGAGAACCCCCGCGCCGCCCGCGTCGCCGGCATGAGCGTCCCGGCGCTCACCATCTGGGTGATGGTCATCTCGGGTGCGCTCGTCGGCATCGCCGGCGCCTACCAGGTGCAGGGCGCCGTGACGTCGGGCTTCACCTCGGGCATCGACGCCGGCATCGGCTTCGACGCGATCACGGTCGCCCTCCTCGGTCGCTCGAAGCCGTGGGGCGTCTTCTGGGCCGCGATCCTGTTCGGCGTGCTGAAGAACGGCGGCTACGCCATGCAAGCCGCGAACGACATCCCGATCGACATCGTCGGCGTGATCCAGGCGCTCATCGTCCTGTTCATCGCCGCACCGCCGCTCGTCCGCGCGATCTTCCGCATCCCGCAGCCGGGTGCGCGTCGTCGCGGTCGTGCCGCGAAGAACTCCCGGAAGGCGGTCGCCGCATGAGCACCACCACCACCGCGGCGCCCGCACCGGCGCTGTCCGACCGCCCGATCGAGACGACCCGGAGCTGGAAGGCCCCGATCGGGTTCGGTGTGTTCACCCTGCTCGCGCTGCTGTTCTTCGGCGTGCTGCACCGCGCCGGCGACACCACGTTCCGGCTGGCGAACGGCGGCGACTTCTTCGCGCTGCCGAACGTCCCGCTCCCCGCGACCGGCACCGGCATCGTCGTCATCGTCCTGCTGGCCCTGGCCACCGTGTACGCCGTCGTCGAGGTCCGCGCGTCCCGCCGGATCCCGCTCTGGCTCACCGCGGTGTTCGCGGTCGTCTTCGTCGTCGGCTTCCTCACGTGGTCGGCCGCGGGCGACACGATCCCCGTCCCCGGCCTGCTCGTCGGTGCCCTCGGCCTGAGCGTCCCGCTCGTGTTCGGTGCCCTCGGCGGCGTGATCTCCGAGCGCGTCGGTGTCGTGAACATCGCGATCGAGGGCCAGTTCCTCGCCGGTGCGTTCACCTCGGCGATGATCGCCTCGCTCACCGGTTCGGCGTGGGTCGGCCTGGTCGGCGCACTGATCGCCGGCGTGCTGGTGTCGTTCGTCCTCGCGGCGTTCAGCATCAAGTACCTCGTCGACCAGGTCATCGTCGGTGTCGTCATCAACGCGTTCATCTCCGGCCTGACGGGCTTCCTCTACTCGCAGGTGCTCTCGCCGAACGAGCAGACGCTCAACGTCGGCGTGCGCTTCCCGAAGCTCGAGATCCCGGTCCTGCACCAGATCCCGGTGATCGGCCCGGTGTTCTTCGAGCAGACGGTCGTCGTCTACCTCGCCTACGTCGCGGTCGCGGTGGTCACCTTCGCGCTGTTCAAGACCCGCTGGGGTCTGCGCCTCCGCGCCGTCGGCGAGCACCCGCAGGCGGCGGACACCGTCGGCATCAACGTCGCGCGGACGCGCTTCTGGAACGTGTCGCTCGCGGGTGCGATCGCCGGTCTGGGCGGTGCGTACTTCACGCTCGACGCGGTCGGCCCGTTCACGAAGGACATGACCGCCGGCGCGGGCTACATCGCCCTGGCCGCCGTCATCTTCGGACGCTGGGACCCGATCCGGGCGACGCTCGCGGCGCTGCTGTTCGGCTTCGCGTCGAACCTGCAGAACATCCTCGGCGCGATCGACTCGCCGGTGCCGAGCGAGTTCCTGCTCATGCTGCCCTACGTGGTCACGATCTTCGCGGTCGCCGGCCTGGTCGGGCAGTCGCGTGGACCCGCGGCCGCCGGCAAGCCGTACACCAAGAGCTGACGGCCTGGAGGCGCGGCACATGACCCACATCGATCCTGCGGACGGCGACGCGGTCGCCACCGACCCCGCGACCGGCGACCCGTCCTGGACGGACCCGGCCACGAGCCTCCAGGCCGGCTCCGGAGCCGACCTCGACGCGAGTGTCGACGTCGACTGGAGCGCCCTGCGGGACGCTGCGACCGCCGCGATGCGGCGGGCGTACGCGCCGTACTCGTCGTTCCCGGTGGGTGCCGCGGCGCTCACCGACGACGGACGGATCGTCTCCGGCTGCAACGTCGAGAACGCGTCGTACGGGGTGACCCTGTGCGCCGAGTGCTCGCTCGTGTCGCAGCTGCACATGACCGGCGGCGGCAAGCTCGTCGCGTTCACCTGCGTGGACGGCGACGGCGCGACGCTCATGCCGTGCGGCCGCTGCCGGCAGCTGCTGTTCGAGCACTCGACCGAGGGCATGCTCCTCGAGACCGTCTCCGGGATCCGCACCATCGACGAGGTCCTCCCGGACGCGTTCGGGCCGCGGACCCTCGCCACCTACCAGCAGGAGCACTGATCGCATGGCCGTCGAGCCCTTCGACACCGTCGACCTCATCCGTACCAAGCGCTCGGGCGACGCCCTGGCCACCGCCGAGATCGACTGGCTGGTCGACGCCTACACCCGCGGGTACGTCGAGGACCCGCAGATGGCGGCGCTGGCGATGGCGATCTTCCTGAACGGCATGGAGCGTCGGGAGATCAAGGACCTGACGCTCGCGATGATCGCGTCGGGGGAGCGGATGTCCTTCGACGCCCTCGGCAAGACCACCGTGGACAAGCACTCGACCGGTGGCGTCGGGGACAAGATCACGCTGCCGCTCGCGCCGCTCGTGGCGTCGTTCGGCGTGGCGGTCCCGCAGCTGTCCGGGCGCGGGCTCGGGCACACCGGTGGCACGCTCGACAAGCTCGAGTCGATCGCCGGCTGGCAGGCGTCGATCTCGAACGACCGCATGATGCAGGTGCTGTCCGACGTCGGTGCGGTCATCTGCGCAGCCGGCTCCGGGCTGGCCCCGGCGGACAAGAAGCTCTACGCGCTCCGTGACATCACCGGCACCGTCGAGTGCATCCCGCTCATCGCGTCGAGCATCATGTCGAAGAAGATCGCCGAGGGCACGGGTGCGCTCGTGCTCGACGTGAAGTTCGGGTCCGGCGCCTTCATGCCGACCTACGAGGCGTCGAAGGAGCTCGCGCAGACGATGGTCGACCTCGGGAACGACGCCGGCGTCGCCACGTCGGCGCTGCTCACCGACATGGAGGTCCCGCTCGGGCTGACGATCGGCAACGCGCTCGAGGTCCGCGAGTCGGTCGAGGTCCTCGCCGGTGGTGGACCGGCCGACGTCGTGTCGCTGACCGTGTCGCTCGCCGAGGAGATGCTCCGGCTCGCCGGTCTGCCGGACGCCGACCCGGCGGCGGCGCTGGCGGACGGCCGGGCGATGGACACCTGGCGCCGGATGATCTCGGCCCAGGGCGGCGATCCCGCCGCCGACCTGCCGGTCGCCCGCGAGCAGCACGTGGTGACGGCGAGCGAGTCCGGCGTGCTCGTCCAGCAGGACGCCCTGCCGTTCGGCATCGCCGCGTGGCGACTCGGTGCCGGGCGTGCGCGTGCCCAGGACCCCGTGCAGGCCGGCGCCGGCATCGAGCTGCACGTGAAGCCGGGCGACACCGTCACGGCCGGGCAGCCGCTCTGGACGCTCCACACCGACGAGCCGGCGCGGTTCGACCGGGCGCTGGAGTCGCTCGAGGGCGCGTGGTCCGTGGGGACCTCCGCGCCCGAGCGCGGACCGATCGTGCGCGAGCGCATCACGGGCTGAGCGCCACGGCCGCGACCCGGCCACGCCGACGACCGGAGGCTCCCCACACGGCTGTGGGGAGCCTCCAGTCCGTCCGGCCGTCCGTTGTGCACAGGGACGGACGTGGCGTCGGCGACCACCGATAGCCTGGAGTCATGAGCGCCGACGCCCCCACCTACCGCCTGCCCGACGCCGGAGCGGTCATCGACGACCTGCCCAAGGTCTCGCTGCACGACCACCTCGACGGCGGACTGCGCCCGGCGACGATCGTGGACCTGGCGGACCAGGCGGGCATCGAGCTGCCGGTGACGGACCCCGCGGCCCTGGGGGCGTGGTTCGCCGAGCAGTCGAACAGCGGCTCGCTCGTCGAGTACCTGAAGACCTTCGACGTCACGACCTCGGTCATGCAGACCGCACCGCAGCTGCACCGCGTCGCGAAGGAGTTCGTCGAGGACCTCGTGGCCGACGGCGTGGTCTACGGCGAGATCCGCTGGGCGCCGGAGCAGCACCTGCGGGGCGGGCTGACGCTCGACCAGACCGTCGAGGCGGTGCAGGCCGGCATCGAGGAGGCCGTCGACGCCGCCGGCGGTGCGATCCGGATCGGTCAGCTCGTCACCGCGATGCGCCACGCCGACCGGTCCCTCGAGATCGCCGAGCTGGCGGTCCGGCACCGTGACCGCGGTGTGGTCGGCTTCGACATCGCCGGGGCCGAGGCCGGGTTCCCGCCGGCGAACCACCGTGCGGCGTTCGAGTACCTGGCGTCGGAGCTGTTCCCGGTGACCGTGCACGCGGGCGAGGCCGACGGGCTCGCGTCGATCCGCTCGGCGCTCGTGGACGGCCGTGCGCTGCGCCTCGGGCACGGCGTCCGGATCTTCGAGGACATCACGCTGTCGGACGCCGGTGACGGCTCGACGCTCGCGTCGCTCGGCGAGGTCGCGTCGTGGGTCCGCGACCGCGAGATCCCGCTCGAGGTCGCGCCGCAGTCGAACCTGCAGACCGGCGCGATCGCCGCGTGGGGCGACGACCTCGCCGACCACCCCTTCGACGTGCTGTACCAGCTCGGCTTCCGCGTGACGGTGAACACCGACAACCGCCTGATGAGCGACACGTCGCTGTCGAAGGAACTCGCGCTCCTGGCGGGCACCTTCGGGTACGACCTCGACGACCTCGCCGCGTTCCAGATCAACGCCGCCCTCGGCTCGTTCCTGCCGCTCGAGGACCGCGAGGAGATCATCGCGACCATCACGGCCGGACACCAGGAGGCCTAGCGATGTCCCTCCCGCCGCTGCCGGACGGCGCCGTCGTGCTCGGGGCGACCGCGTCCTCGTGGCGCGACGCGCTCCGGATCGCCGGTGGTGCGCTCGTCGACTCGGGCGCCGCGACGCCGCCGTACACCGACGCCATGATCGACCTGGTCGACGAGCACGGGCCGTACATCGTCATCTCGCCAGGGCTCGCGTTCGCGCACGCCCGGCCGGGGCCCGCGGTGCTGCGGGACGGACTGGCCGTCGTGACGCTGCGCGAACCCGTGTCGTTCGGCCACCCGCACAACGATCCGGTGTCGGTCGTGCTCGGGCTCGCGGTGGCCGAGGTCGGCACGCACCTCGAGTCGATCGGCGACATCGCGAACACGTTCAACGACGACACCGTGACCGCCCGGCTCGCGGCGGCGACGTCGGCCGACGAGGTCCGGGCGATCATGGGGGTGTCGGCGTGAAGATCGTGACGATCTGCGGTGCGGGGATCGGCTCCAGCGGCATCCTCAAGGTGAACGCCGAGAAGGCCCTCGGCACGCTCGGGCTGTCCGCGTCGGTCGTGGCCGCGGACGTCGTCTCCGTGCGCGCGGTGGCCGAGGACGCCAACGTGATCCTGACGAGCCAGGAGTTCGTCGAGGCGATCGGGGACACCTACGCCGAGGTCATCGTGATCCGCAACCACTTCGACCAGGGCGAGATCACCGCCGCGGTCGACCGGGCGCTCGGGGAGCACTGAGCGGCTCCCGACGCTGCCTCTAGAGTTGGGGCATGAGCACGGAGAACCCGCTGAACGACCCCGCCGCCGACCCGTTCGAGGTCGCCCGCGACGCCGCCGCCGTCATCGCCGACCGGTCCGGCATCGAGCGGCACGACATCGCCCTGACCCTGGGCTCGGGCTGGGGCAGGGCAGCCGACATCATCGGCGAGACGGTGTCCGAGATCCCCGCGGCCGAGGTCCCCGGCTTCAGTGCCTCGGCGGTGCCCGGCCACTCCGGCACGGTTCGGTCGATCCGCCTGCAGGACGGTCGGCACGCACTCGTCATCGGTGCGCGGACGCACTACTACGAGAACCACGGCGTCCGTCGCGTGGTGCACAGCGTCCGCACCGCTGCGGCCACGGGTGCGACGGTCATGGTGCTCACGAACGGTGCCGGTGGCATCAAGGAGCACTGGAAGCCGGGCACGCCGGTCCTGATCAGCGACCACATCAACCTGACGGCGGACAGCCCGCTCGAGGGCGCCACGTTCGTCGACCTGACCGACCTGTACTCGTCGCGGCTGCGCGAGGTCGCGAAGTCGATCGACCCGACCCTCGACGAGGGCGTCTACACGCAGTTCCGCGGCCCGCACTACGAGACCCCGGCCGAGGTGCAGATGGCGAAGACCATCGGCGGTCACATCGTCGGCATGTCGACCGCGCTCGAGGCGATCGCCGCCCGTCAGGCGGGCATGGAGGTCCTCGGCTTCTCGCTCATCACGAACCTCGCCGCCGGCATCCAGAAGACCCCGCTCTCGCACGCGGAGGTCCTCGAGGCCGGGCGCGAGGCCGAGCCGGTCATCGCCGACCTCCTCGCCCGCGTGGTGGCGGCGCTGTGACCCGGCACGACGGCGCCTCGGACGGCGCGATCGCGGACGGCGACCTGGGCGAGGGGACCGAGCCCGTCCGGGACCGCGCTGCTGCTGACGGTCTGGAGGCCGTGCTCACCGCCGCCAGGTCCTGGTCGGAGCAGGACCCGGACGACGAGACCCGTGCCGAGCTGGACGCGCTCGTCGCGTCCGCATCGTCCGGGGACGCCGCCGCGGCGGACTCGCTGCGCGAACGCTTCTCCGGACGCCTCGCCTTCGGCACGGCAGGGCTGCGCGCCGAGCTCGGCGCCGGCCCGCAGCGCATGAACCGCGTCGTCGTGACACAGGCCGCCGCCGGTCTCGCGCGCTTCCTGATCGACACCGGACGCGACCGCAGCGTCGTGATCGGGTACGACGGCCGGGTCAACTCGGACGTCTTCGCCCGCGACTCGGCCGAGGTCATGCGCGGCCTCGGGCTCGAGGTCACCTTGCTGCCGTCGGCGCTGCCCACGCCGGTGCTCGCGTTCGCGGTGCGCCACCTCGGTGTCGGGGCGGGCGTGATGGTGACCGCGAGCCACAACCCGCCGCGGGACAACGGCTACAAGGTGTACCTCGGGGGCGAGGACGACGGCTCCCAGATCGTCCCGCCGGTCGACGGCGAGATCGCCTCGGCGATCGACGCGGTCGCCGCGGGCGACGTGCGCGACCTCGTCCGCGCGACGGACTACACGGTGGCTGGCCCGGAGCTGACGCGGGCGTACGTCGAGGCGACGGCCGCGACGGTGCCGGCCCCGGCCCTCCCGGTCGCCGCCCAGCCGAAGGTCGTCTACACGGCCATGCACGGGGTCGGGTGGGAGACCGCTCGCGCCGTGTTCGCCGCCGCGGGGTTCGCGGAGCCCGCCGTGGTGCCCGAGCAGATCGAGCCGGACGGTGCCTTCCCCACCGTGTCCTTCCCGAACCCGGAGGAGCCGGGCGCGATGGACCTGTCGGTCGCGCGCGGTGTCGCCGTCGGCGCCGACCTGGTGATCGCCAACGACCCCGACGCGGACCGCCTCGCGCTCGCGATCCCCGACGGCGCCGGGTCGTTCCGCCGTCTCTCCGGCAACGAGGTCGGCTGGCTGCTCGGTTGGCGGGCAGCTGCTCGCGCGCAGAGTGCTGGCGTGACGGGTGCGCTGGCGGCGTCGATCGTGTCCTCGCCCGCGCTCGCCCGGGTCGCCGAGCGGTACGGGCTCGAGTACCGGGACACGCTGACCGGCTTCAAGTGGGTCTCCCGCGTGCCCGACCTGGTGTTCGGCTACGAGGAGGCGCTCGGCTACCTGGTCGACCCGACGGTCGTCCGGGACAAGGACGGCATCTCGGCCGCGCTCGCACTGCTCGACCTCGCCGTCTCGCTGGCCGCTTCCGGGAAGACGGTCGCTGACCAGCTCGACGCGTTCGCTGCCGAGTTCGGGGCGTTCGCCTCCGGGCAGGTGTCGACCCGCGTGGACGACCTGTCGCGCATCGGGGAGGTCATGGCGTCCCTGCGGTCGTCGGCGCCCTCGTCGCTCGGTGGTCGTGCCGTGGTCTCGGTGACGGACTACTCGGACGGAGCCTCGGGCTTCCCGCCGTCCGACATCCTGCGCTACGACCTCGACGGCGGCGCACGGGTCATCGTCCGCCCGAGCGGCACCGAGCCCAAGGTGAAGGTCTACATCGACACCGTGGCCGACACCCCTGCCGAGGCGCAGGCGCTCGTCGAGGCCCTCGCCGCCGACGTGCGCCCCCTCGTGTCGTAGCGGCGCGGCTGCGGCGGCCCGTGGCCGTGCCGCCGGTCGGGGATCGCGCCCCCGTACAGACGTTGCATCCCTGAGCACACGGGTGCGACGTTCGTACGGGGGCGCGATCGCATGGCGCTCTCCACAGGGAGCGGGTTCCGAGCGCTCCCGGTACCTCGTGTCGTGCACGCTGCCGGCATGACCATCGAGCCGATCCACACTTCCGGTCTCCCCGACAGCGTCGCAGCGGGTGTCCGACGGGCTGCCGAGGACGGCGAGCTCGTACGGTTGCACCGCGGCTCGTACGTCCCGCGGGCTGCTTGGACGGAGGCCTCCGCGCAAGAGCAGCACCGCATCCTGGTCAGGAGTTTCGTCGAGGTGCACGCACCGGCGGTGATCGTGAGCCACCGGTCCGCGGTCGCGATGCACGGGTTACCGTGGGTGGGATCCTTCGGGGACCGGGTCGTCGTGACCGATCCGGACCGCGACCGCGGGCAGGTGAAGCCGCGGATCCAACGGGTGGGTGGGGCCGGCCGGCGACCCGATGCTGTCCGGATCGATGGTGTGCTCGTCGGGACGCTCGCCGAGACCGGGGTCGACGTCGCGCTGTCGGAACATCCGTGGCGCGCCGTGGTCGTGCTCGACGCCGTCCTCCGACGAGGTTGTTCGAAGGCCGACCTGCGTGCGGCCCTCGACGCGCGGTCGGCCAGGAACCACTGCCGGGCAAGGACCCTCGTCGAGGCGGCCGACGGCAGTGCCGAGTCGCCGGGTGAGAGCATCACGCGGTGGGGCGGCATCGTACTCGGTGCACCGTCGCCCGTCCTGCAGCACGAGTTCCGTCACCAGGGAGTGCTCCGTGACCGCGTCGACCTCTGGTACCCGGAGCACGGTGTCGTGGTCGAGTTCGACGGTCGCCAGAAGTACACCATGACGGGACGCGAGACCCTCTGGGACGAGAAGCGGCGCGAGGATCGGATCCGTCGGCTCGACGAGGTCCAAGGCTTCGCTCGAGTCACCTGGACGGATGCGCTGCCCGCCGGCCAGCTGCCTCGACTGCTCTCCGAGGCGGGTCTGCCGCTCGGGTGGAACTGGGCGAGCGCATGGCGGCTGGCTGCGCGACGCGCCCTCTGACGAACATCGCACCCCGGAGGACCGGGGTGCGATGTTCGTGAGGGGGCGCGGTCGTGCGCGCCGCGCGGCCCCGCGCTACGCGAGCTCGAGCAGCACGTGGCCGGACGAGATCGTCTGGCCGACGGGGGCGTTCAGGCCGGTCACGACACCGTCGCGCGGGGCCTGCACGGGCTGCTCCATCTTCATGGCCTCGAGGACGACGAGCAGGTCGCCCTTCACCACGGTGTCACCCTCGGCGACCGCGAGCTTCACGACCGTGGCCTGCATCGGCGAGGTCACCGAGCCGGACGAGGCCAGGCCACCGCGGACGCCCGACGAACGACGCTTCGGGGGAGCGGACGGGCCGGCCGGACGACGACCCGCGGCACCCGCGGCGCCACCGCCGACGATCGAGGGCATGGTGACCTCGATGCGCTTGCCCTGGACCTCGACGACGACGCTGTCGCGCGCCGCCGGTGCGGGGAGCTCCTCGGGAGAGCCGCTCCAGGCGGGGATGTCGTTCTGGAAGTCGGTCTCGATCCACTGCGTGTACACGCTGAACGGCGTCTCGTCGTCCGTCGCGAACGCGGGGTCCGACACGACCGCGCGGTGGAAGGGCAGCACGGTCGGCAGACCGGTGACCTCGAACTCGGCGAGGGCACGACGGGAACGCTCGAGCGCCTCTTCGCGGGTGGCACCGGTGACGACGAGCTTGGCGAGCATCGAGTCGAACGAGCCGGAGACGACGTCGCCCGAGACCACACCGGAGTCGACGCGGACGCCGGGGCCCGAGGGAGCGGTGAAGGCGTGGACCGGACCGGGCGCCGGGAAGAAGTTGCGGCCCGGGTCCTCGCCGTTGATGCGGAACTCGAACGAGTGGCCGCGCGGGGTGGGGTCCTCGTAGTCGAGCGTGCCGCCCTCGGCGACCCGGAACTGCTCGCGGACGAGGTCGATGCCCGTCACCTCTTCCGAGACGCAGTGCTCGACCTGCAGGCGGGTGTTCACCTCGAGGAACGAGACCGTGCCGTCCGCGCCGATGAGGAACTCGCACGTGCCGGCGCCGACGTAGCCGACCTCGCGGAGGATCGCCTTCGACGACTCGTACAGGCGCGTCTGCTGCTCGGGCGTCAGGTACGGCGCCGGGGCCTCCTCGACGAGCTTCTGGTGGCGACGCTGCAGCGAGCAGTCGCGGGTGGAGACGATGACGACGTTGCCGTGCTCGTCGGCCAGGCACTGGGTCTCGACGTGGCGCGGCTTGTCGAGGTACTTCTCGACGAAGCACTCACCGCGACCGAACGCGGCGATCGCCTCGCGCGTCGCCGACTCGAACTGCGAGGCGACCTCGTCGCGCGTGCGTGCGACCTTCAGGCCACGGCCGCCGCCGCCGAAGGCCGCCTTGATTGCGACCGGCAGACCGACCTCGTCCGCGAACCCGATGACCTCGGCGGCGTCCGCGACGGGCTCGATGGTGCCCGGCGCGAGCGGCGCGCCGACCTTCTCGGCCACGTGCCGCGCCGAGACCTTGTCCCCGAGCTGCTCGATCGACTCCGGCGAGGGGCCGATCCAGGTGAGCCCGGCGTCGATGACGGCACGGGCGAAGTCCGCGTTCTCGGCGAGGAACCCGTAGCCGGGGTGCACGGCGTCCGCGCCGGAGCGACGGGCGACCGAGATGATCTTGTCGATCACGAGGTAGGTGTCGGCGCTCGTGGTGCCGTTCAGCGCGTAGGCCTCGTCAGCGAGGCGGGCGTGGAGGGCGTCGCGGTCCTGGTCGGCGTACACCGCGACCGAGGCCTTGCCAGCGTCGCGGGCCGCGCGGATGATGCGGACGGCGATCTCGCCGCGGTTCGCGATGAGGACCTTGCTGATACGGGGCATGGTACGTCAGCGTATTCGTGCAGCGGCGGCCGGTTTTGACCGGCACGTACAAAGAAAGCACGCCGAGCAGTGTGGATGTCTACAGTTCCCACAGGTCGTGCCAGGCGACACCGAAGCCGCGGAGCAGCATCGACCGCAGCACCGGGAGTGACAGCCCGACCACGGCCGACGGCGCGCCGTCGATCCGGGTGATGTAGGCGGCGGCCCGCCCGTCGATCGTGAAGGCCCCGGCGACCTCGAGCGGCTCGCCCGTCGCCACGTAGGCGTCGATCTCGTCGGCGGACACGTCCTCGGCGAAGGTCAGCACCGCGCTGTCCACCGCCACGACGTGGTCGCCGGCGGCGACCAGCGTGGACCCGCCGGGCGCGACGTCGCCCAGGTGGCCGGCGGTGCCGAGCGGCCCACCGCCCGACGCGGCCACCCGCCGGACGGGAGGCACGGTGCCGGTCCGCCCCGCGCCTCCCGGCCGGTCCCCACCCGCGTCGACGGCGTCGGCCGGTCCGCGGTCCAGCCGCCGGTCCACGACGCAGTGGCCGCTCCACAGGGTGCCGCCGCCCGCGGCGAGCATCCGCCGCCACCGCTCCTTCGCGACCTCCGGGTCGTGCGGCTTGCCGTGCAGGACCCCGTCGACCTCGAAGGCGGAGTCGCCGCCGAACACGAAGCCGTCGACGGCGGAGCCGGCGACCCGGGCGTCGGCGACCGCGTGCGCCTTGGCGACCGCGAGGAGCCCGACCAGCTCCGGGCCGGTGAGGTCGCGACCGAGCTCGGCCCGCGCGGCCGCGACCGCGGCGTCCTCGTCCACCCCCGGTGCGACGAGCACCGGCTCGATGCCGGTCTGCGCGAGGAGGGCGCGGCGGGCGGGGGAGGTACTCGCGAGGTACAGACGCATGGGAACATCGAACCATGGGTGAATCCGTCGGAACGCTGCTCGAACTCGACGTCACCGGGATCGCCCACGGCGGCATCTCGGTGGCACGGCACGAGGGGCGCGTGGTCTTCGTCTCGGACGCGGTGCCGGGCGAGCGCGTCGTGGCGCGCGTGACCGAGGACCGGAAGAAGTCGTTCTGGCGCGCCGACACGGTGTCCGTCGTGACCCCGAGCGAGCACCGCGTCGACCACGTCTGGCCGGAGGCCGCCCTCGACCGCGACCCCGCGGTGCGCGCCGGCGGGGCGGAGTTCGGGCACATCGCCCTGCCGCACCAGCGCACGCTCAAGCACGACGTCCTGGTCGACGCGTTCTCGCGCTTCGCCCGCACCGACCTGACCGAGGTCCTCGGGCACGACGTCGTGGTCGAGGCCGCTCCCGGCGACGACGAGGCGAACGGCCTCGGTTGGCGCACGCGTGTCCGGCTGCACGTCGACGAGGACGGCACGGCGGGCCCGTTCGCCTCGCGCTCCCACACGGTCGTGCCGGTGACCTCGCTCCCGCTCGCCGCCGCGCGCGTGCAGGAGAGCGCGCCGCTCGGACGCGGTGCGATGCCCGGCGCGTCGGTCGTCGACGTCCTCGCACCGAGCGGCGCCGAAGGGGCCCGGCTCGTGATCGACGAGCAGAAGCCCACCGTCGTGACCGAGCTCGTGGGGGAGCGCTCGTTCACCGTCGACGACAACGGCTTCTGGCAGGTGCACCGCCAGGCCCCGGCCGTGCTCACCGCGGCGGTGCAGGACCTGGTCGACCGTGACCGCCTCGACCCGGAGGGGCAGCACCTCGACCTGTACGGCGGCGTCGGACTGCTTGCTGCCGCGCTCGGGGACGTCGTCGGCCCGAAGGCCCGCATCACCAGCGTCGAGAGCGCGCCCCGGGCCACCGAGCACGCGCAGGAGAACCTGGCGGAGTGGATCGGCGCGCGCGCCGAGACCGGCCGGGTGGACCGCTGGCTCGCGCGGACGGCCGCGGACGCGTCGCGACCCGAGCTGCAGCGCTTCCGCGCCGGAACGATCGTGCTCGACCCGCCGCGCTCGGGTGCCGGGCGCGAGGTCGTCGTGCAGGTCGCGGCGCTCCAGCCCGCCCAGGTCGTGTACGTCGCGTGTGACCCGGTCGCCCTGGCGCGCGACGTGGCGACCTTCGCCGACCTCGGGTACCGGCTCGAGGCACTGCGGGCGTTCGACCTCTTCCCGCACACCCACCACCTCGAGGCGGTCGCGCGCCTGGTGCCGATCGCCTGACCCCGAGGCCGCAGTGTGACGCGGTGTCCCACAACTCCGAGTCTGGGTCCGACCTGGGTATCCTTGGTCGGTGATCGCTCCCGGCGACAGGGGCCGGGCGTGCATCGGAACGAGAGGCCACCGTGGCAGCAGACACGAACACCAGCAGCGGAGCGACCGGACTGGCCACCAGGCCCGTCCGCGTCGCGATCGTCGACGACCACGAGTCCGTGCGGCTCGGCATCCAGGCGGCGTGCCAGAACGAGGGGTTCGAGGTGGTGCTCACCGCCGCGAGCGTGCCCGAGTACGTCGCGCAGCTCGGCGGGCGTGAGGTCGACGTCGTCGTGCTCGACCTGTCGCTCGGCGACGGCTCGACCGTGACCGCGAACGTGAAGGGTGTGCAGGGCACCGGTTCCGCGGTGCTCGTCCACTCGATCGCCGACCGCGTCGCGAGCGTGCGCGAGGCCCTGGCCGCAGGGGCGGCCGGGGTCATCCCGAAGTCGTCGGCGACGAAGACCGTCATGGCCGCCGTCGCGACCGTCGCCCGCGGAGACGTCCTCAACAACCTCGAGTGGGCGAGCGCGATCGACGCCGACCGGGACTTCGCCAAGGCGCAGCTCGGTCGCCGTGAGCGCGAGATCCTGCACCTGTACGCCTCGGGACTGCCGCTCAAGCTCGCGGCCCAGCAGCTCGGCATCGGGTACTCGACGGCGCGCGAGTACCTCGACCGCATCCGCGTGAAGTACGTCGAGGTGGGCCGTCCCGCGCCGACCAAGGTCGACCTGCTCCGCCGCGCGGTCGAGGACGGCATCCTGCCCGGGCTCGACTCGGGCATCGACCCCGACACCGACGGCCGCTGACCCGTATGGCCACCACGGCCGGGCCGGCGCGGTCGGCAGGGGCCCCGGCGGGAGCAGCCGGAGCGGCGCGACCGGCGGACGGCGCGATCCCGGCCGAGCCGGCACCGTTCGGCGCCGACCCCCTGCGCGGGGTGCGTCCGACGATCACGCAGGCGTCGGTCGAGCGGCTGTTCGCGATCCTCATCGCGATCGCCGCGGTCGCCTACGGTGCCGTCTACGCACCGCAGGTCGTCGGACAGCTGCCGTACCTCGACCCGGTGTGGGGACCGGTCGCGGCGGTGGCCCTCGGCGCCTCGTTCGTCGCGGTCGGGGTGTCCGCGTTCGCGCAGCGCTGGGCGCAGGTCGCCCAGATCGTGTGCGCGTTGCTGCTCCTCGTCGTGCTCGTCACCTGGCCGCTCACCGTCCGCGAGGACATCCCGGACGACCAGTACCCCTGGCCGTGGTGGTTCCTCACCGTGGGGTCGACGGCGGCGGCGATGGGGTTCGCCCCGTGGCGCGCGACCGTCTACACCGCACTCGTGCCCGCCGTGTACGCCGTCGTGCGACTCACCCCGGCCGGTGGCGACGCCGGGGCCAGCGCGGTGCTCCAGGGCGTCTACACGGCGATCCTCAGCGGTGCGGTCCTCGTCATCGCGGTGCTCCTCCGCCGGGCGGCCGCGTCCGTGGACACGGCACAGGCCACCGCGGTCCGGCGCTACTCGCTCGCGATCCGTGAGCACGCGACCGAGGTCGAGCGGGTGCAGGTGGACGCGATCGTGCACGACAGCGTCCTGACGACGCTGCTCTCGGCCGCGCGGGCGGAGACACCCGAGGCGAAGGCCCTCGCCGCACGCATGGCCCGCAACGCCATCGACCACCTCGGTGCCGCCGCGGCCGACCTGCCGGGGGAGGCCCCGCCGGTGACGGTGCACGACCTCCGTGGTCGGATCACCGCGGCGGTCGGCGCGCTCGCGGCCCCGGTGCACCTCCGTGATGCGCCGGTCGGGGGCATGCGGCTCCCCGCGACGGTGGCGGACGCGCTGGCCTCGGCGGCGCTGCAGGCCTCGGTCAACAGCGTGCAGCACGCCGGAGGGCCGGAGGTCGACCGGTGGGTCCGGGTCGAGCAGCGCGGTGGCGCCGTGCACGTCGAGGTCGGCGACGACGGCGCCGGTTTCGACCTCGGCGCCGTCCCGGCCGCACGGCTCGGCGTCCGTCGGTCGATCATCGAGCGCGTGCAGGCCGTGGGCGGGACGGCGGTGGTCGCGAGCAACCCGGGGGCGGGGACGCGGATCCGGCTCGAGTGGCACCCGGAGGAGCGCGCATGAGGGTCTCGCTGCCGGCCGGCATCGCGATCGGGCTCGCCGCGCTGTTCTCGCTCTTCCACCTCGTGCTCGGCGTGGCGTCGTTCGGGGTGGTCCGCGAGGTCGGCCCCGTGCTCACGTGCATGGCGCTCTACGCAGCGGCCAGCGCCGTGGCGATCTTCCTGCCCGGCCGCACGCTGCCGGTCTGGGCGGCCTGCTTCTGCCTCGCCACCGCGCTCGTCATGCCGGTCATCGCCGCACCCGTGGTCGACCTCGCGGACAAGAACGACTCGACCACCTGGTGGATCGCCGCGATCGGCACGCTCATGGTCGTGCTCGTCGTCCGCGGACGCCGGGCCTTCGCATGGGTCGGCGTCGTCTTCGTCACGCTCTTCGGCGTGGCCTGGGGCGGACCCGGGGCGTTCGGGGAGCTCGGCCTCGTCGGCAACCTGACGTGGGTCGCGGTCGCCACCGGGTTCGCCGTGGCGATGGCCCGGGCGACCCGGACCACCCAGGAGTTCCTCCGCGCCGAGCAGGAGACCGCGGACTGGCAGGCTGCCCAGGACGCGCACGTGTTCGAGCGGCAGTTCCGCCTCAGCCAGACCACGAGGATGGCGCTGCCGATGCTGCAGCGGGTGATCGAGCAGGACGGGGACCTGACCGACGCCGAGCGCGCGGAGTGCCTGCACCTCGAGCAGGCGATCCGCGACGAGATCCGCGGTCGGGCGCTGCTGTCGGACGACGTCCGCGACGAGGTCATGCGCCTGCGCCGTCGTGGCGCCACGGTGCAGCTGCACGACGACGGCGGTCTCGACGACCTCGAGATGGACGACCTCCGCCGCGTGCACGCCGAGGTCGCGGACGCGCTGCGCCGTGCCCGGGGTGCCGACAACGTCATCGTGCGCACGGTCGGCGAGGGGTCGGAGGCGGCGGTCACGATCGTCGGGCTGCGACTGGACACCGCGGCGAGCGAGTCCGCGGCACTCGGTGCCGGTGCCGACGACGATGACGACGAGGACGACTCCGTGGTGCTCTGGACCGAGATCCCGCGCCGCGCGGCGGTCTGAGGACGCTCGCGAGACGAGGCCACACCAGACCGGACGGTCCGGAAACGGGGAACGGGCCGGTCCCGAGGGGCCGGCCCGTTCACGACCCGAGCCTGAGCGACAACCCGAATGTCGCCCTGGCTCGCAGCTGGTCGGAGGCGTCGTACCCTAGTCGGCCACCGACCAACGATGTTCTTCTGTGAAGGACACCGAACACGAACAACTATGCCCGCAGAGCGGAGCCGTGTCAGTCGTCATTATGGGGGACAAATCACGCAGGACCGGCGGCTCCGCACCGGCCTTGTCCCCCGATGGAGGGGAGACCGACCGGGAAGTGCACCGCGCAACCGGGCGGCAGGGTCGGCGGTGCGCGGTGCGACAGGGGTACATCGCGCCGGCGGTACCCCCGATCGCACGAGACCCAGAACGCGCCACTCCCCGGAACGCACGAGACCCCCGCCGGTGATCGGCGGGGGTCTCGGGTGCGGCGTGCGGTTCGTGCACACCACGGGGTGGTCAGCGCAGCGATCGGCTCCAGGCGCCACGGCCGTGGTCGAGCGGACGACGGAGGCCGCGGGCGGACGTGTCCCACCCGGCACGCGGCGAGTCGGTGACCTCGGCCCGGCCGAGCGCGGCGGCCTCGTCGGCCTGCCGCTGGAGGACAGCGACGACGGCTGCGAGCTCCTCGGGCGACGGGTCGCCGGAGACGACGCGGACGTCGGCCGCGACGGGGGCGGTGGCCTCCTCGGTGACGGAGGCGTCCGCGGGGACGTGTGCTGCGTGCCTGCCCATCAGAGCGGGATGTTCCCGTGCTTCTTCGGCGGCAGCGAGGCGCGCTTGCCCCGGAGCGCCCGCAGCGCCTTGATGACGGAGACGCGCGTTGCGTGCGGCTGGATGATGCCGTCGAGCTCGCCGCGCTCGGCAGCCAGGTACGGCGACGCCACGTTGTAGGTGTACTCGTTCGCGAGCCGGGTGCGGACCGCAGCGACGTCCTCGCCCGCCTCCTCCGCGCGCTTGATCTCGGCGCGGTACAGGATGTTGACGGCACCCTGACCGCCCATGACGGCGATCTCGGCGGTCGGCCATGCCAGGTTGATGTCGGCGCCGAGCTGCTTCGACCCCATCACGATGTACGCGCCGCCGTAGGCCTTCCGCGTGATGACGGTGACGAGCGGCACGGTCGCCTCGGCGTACGCGTACAGCAGCTTGGCACCGCGGCGGATCACGCCGGTCCACTCCTGGTCGGTGCCGGGCAGGTACCCGGGGACGTCCACGAGCGTCAGGATCGGGATGCCGAACGCGTCGCAGAACCGGACGAAGCGCGCGGCCTTCTCGCCGGCGTCGATGTTCAGCGTCCCGGCCATCGCCTGCGGCTGGTTCGCGATGATGCCGACCGTGCGGCCCTCGACCCGGCCGAAGCCGATCATGATGTTCGGCGCGAAGAGCGGCTGGACCTCGAGGAACTCGCCGTCGTCGACGATGTGCTCGACGATCGTGGTGACGTCGTACGGCTGGTTCGTCGAGTCGGGGATGACGACGTCGAGCTCGTGGTCGGCGTCGGTCGTCTCGAGCTCCGGTGCGACGTCGTACGCGGGCGGGTCGGACAGGTTGTTGTCCGGCAGGAACCCGACGAGCGATCGTGCGTAGTCGAGCGCGTCGGTCTCGTCCTCGGCCAGGTAGTGCGCCACGCCCGAGACGGCGTTGTGCGTCTGGGCCCCGCCGAGCTCCTCGAACCCGACGTCCTCGCCGGTGACGGTCTTGATGACGTCCGGGCCGGTGACGAACATGTGGCTCGTCTTGTCGACCATGATCACGAAGTCGGTGAGGGCGGGGGAGTACACCGCACCGCCGGCAGCCGGACCCATCACGATGGAGATCTGCGGGATGACCCCGGACGCCTGCGTGTTGAGGCGGAAGATCTCGCCGTACTTGCCCAGGGCGACGACGCCCTCCTGGATGCGGGCGCCGCCGGAGTCGAGGATGCCGATGATCGGGACGCCGGTCTTCAGCGCGTGCTGCATGACCTTGACGATCTTCTCGCCGGCGACCTCGCCGAGCGATCCGCCGAAGACGGTGAAGTCCTGCGCGTAGACCGCGACGTTGCGGCCGTGGATCGTGCCGACGCCGGTCACGACGGCGTCGCCGTAGGGGCGCTTGGCGTCCATGCCGAACGAGGTGGTGCGGTGGCGGACGAACTCGTCGAACTCGACGAAGGAGTTCTCGTCGAGGAGCTGCTCGATGCGCTCGCGGGCGGTGCCCTTGCCCTTCGCGTGCTGCTTGGCGATGGCGGCCTCGCCCGCGGCGGTCACGGCCTCGTGGTAGCGGTCGCGCAGGTCCGCGAGGCGACCGGCCGTGGTCGAGAGGTCGGGGGTGTCTCCTGTGGTCACCCGCTCACCCTACCGGCGGGCGGGACGGGGCCGGTTGGAGGACCCCCACGGTTCCTGGCCGTAGATTTGCGTGCATGTCCACACCCGTCCCGTCGGTCCTGCCGCGTGCCCGTGCCGTCGTCGAGGCCGCGGGCGGGCTGTTCGACCACGTCGAGCGCACCGGGTCCACGAACGCCGACCTGCTGGCCGCCGCGCCCGATCGGGCGCACGGCAGCGTCGTGGCCACGCTCGACCAGACGGCCGGGCGCGGGCGGCTCGACCGGTCCTGGACCGCGCCCGCCGGGCAGACCCTCGCGGTGAGCCTGCTCCTGCGCGCCGACCTGGACGCCCGCGACCGCGGGTGGCTGCCCCTGGTGGCCGGCACCGCGATGCGCGACGCGGTGTCCGCGGCGCTGGCGGACGTCGACGAGCCGGGTCGCGCCTCCCGTCCGGAGGCCGACGCGACGTCCCCGACGGAGCCGCGCGTCCTCGTGAAGTGGCCGAACGACGTGCTGGTCGACGGGCGCAAGGTGTGCGGCATCCTCTGCCAGGTGGCGGCGGACGGCAGCGTCGTCGTCGGCGCCGGCGTCAACCTGACGATCCCGGCCGACGCGCTGCCCACGCCGACGTCCACGTCGCTCGCGGTCGCGGGCGCACGCGACGACGCCGTCACGCTGGCCGACGCGGTCCTGGCCGACTGGTCCGCGGCCGTCCTGGAGGCGGTGCGCGCGTTGGTCGCGGGAGGTCCGGGTGCCGGGGCGGTCCGGTCCCGCGTCCGCGCGGCCTGCGGCACGATCGGTCGCCGCGTCCGTCTGGAGCTGCCCGACGGCACCGTCGACGTCGTCGACGCCACGGGCATCGACGACGACGGTCGGATCACGATCCGGGATCGGGACGGGCGATCTAGGGGCGTCGCGGTGGGGGACCTCACCCACCTGCGGTATGCATGACGGCATGACCGCCGAGCCGCCGCCCGAACGCGTCGTCGCGCGGCTCCGACCGCACGCGCGCCGGCTCGTCCGCCCCGCGGTCTTCGTGGTGCTCGTCGCCCTGGCCGGAGGGTTCGGCTTCGGTGTCTTCCGTGCGCAGCTCGCCTGGCTGAACGCGGTGGTCGCCGGCCTGACGGTGCTGCTCGTCGTGCTCGGCGGGCTCGTGCCGCTGCTGCGCTGGATGTCGGAGCGGTACGTCGTGACCACCCGGCGGCTCGTCGTGGTGCACGGTCTCGGGACGCGCACGCGCCGGGAGCTCCTGCACTCGCGGGGGTACGACGTGACGGTGCGCCGGCGCGGGCTGCAGGGCGTGTGGCGGTCCGGGGACGTGCTCGTCTTCCCCGGCGAGGAGACGCCCGTCGTGCTCGGGGACGTCCCGCACGCGGACCTCGTGGTGGCCGTGCTCCACGACCTCGTCGAGGCGCACGAGGCCCGGCGTCGGCACCGGGAGCCGGACTGGGACGAGATCGTCGGCGGGTACTGACCGGAGCCGAGTTCACCTCATGATCACCGTGTCCCGGCAGGGCCGGACCACGGTGTCGGGTAGCGTCGTCCCGTGCGCATCTCCGTCATCGGCTGCGGGTACCTCGGTGCCGTGCACGCCGCCTCCATGGCCAAGCTCGGACACGAGGTCGTCGCGGTCGACGTCGACCCGGTCAAGATCGAGCGGCTCGCCGCGGGCGAGGCCCCGTTCTTCGAGCCCGGACTGCCCGAGACCCTCGCCGAGGCGCTCGCCTCCGGGCGCATCGAGTTCACGACCGACTCCTCCCGGGTCGCCGGAGCGCGAGTGCACTTCCTCGCCGTCGGGACGCCCCAGGGGCCGACGGGAGCGGCCGACCTGACCTACGTCGACACCGCGGTGACGGACCTGCTGCCGCACCTGGCCCCGGGGGACCTGGTCGTCGGCAAGTCCACCGTCCCGGTCGGCACCGCCGCCCGGCTCGCCGAGCGCGTGCGCGAGGCGCAGCCCGAGGCGACCCTCGTCTGGAACCCCGAGTTCCTGCGCGAGGGGTTCGCCGTGCAGGACACCGTCTCGCCCGACCGGTTCGTCTACGGCGTGCCCGACGGCGCGGCCGGGGAGCGCGCCGTCGCCGTCCTCGACGAGGTCTACGAGCAGGCCCTCGCCGCCGGCATCCCGCGGCTCGTCGTCGACCTGCCGACCAGCGAGCTCGTCAAGATCAGTGCGAACGCGTTCCTCGCGACGAAGATCTCGTTCATCAACGCCATGGCGGAGATCGCCGAGGTCGCCGGCGCGGACGTCACGGCGCTCGCCGACGCGATCGGGTACGACGACCGGATCGGTCGGAAGTTCCTGAACGCCGGCCTCGGGTTCGGCGGCGGGTGCCTGCCCAAGGACATCCGCGCGTTCCAGGCGCGTGCCGACGAGTTGGGCGTCGGACGGTCGCTCGGGTTCCTCGCCGAGGTCGACGCGATCAACCTGCGGCGTCGCGCCCACGTGGCGACCCTCGCCGGTGAGCTGCTCGGCGGCTCCGTCGCGGGGCGCCGCGTGGCCGTGCTCGGTCTCGCGTTCAAGCCGAACTCCGACGACGTCCGCGACTCGCCGGCGCTCGACATCGCCGCACGCCTCGTCGAGCTCGGGGCGACGGTGCTGGCGTACGACCCCGCCGCGAACCACACCGCAGCCCGGGTGCGCCCGGAGGTCGAGACCGTCGACTCCGCCGCCGAGGCGCTGCGTGACGCCGACCTCGTGCTCGTGCTGACCGAGTGGGCCGAGTTCCGCGAGCTCGACCCGCGGGTCGTCGCCGACCTCGTCGCCGCACCCGTCGTGCTCGACGGCCGGAACTGCCTCGACCGCGACGCGTGGACCGCCGCCGGGTTCACCGTGCGCGGCATGGGGCGGTGATCGGCGCGGTCGCTCGCTGACCGTGCCCGCGCGCGGTCAGTCGGTGCGCCGCCCAGCCGCGGCCCGCAGCACCGCCCGGTACCGTTCGCCGATGCGGTCACCGGTGTAGGACCCCGCGACCCCTCCGGCCCCGGTCTGCCACCGCTCCCGCCCGTTCCGGTCGGTGAGGGCGCGCCGGAGCGCCGAGACCAGCGCGTCGACGTTGCCGGGCGGCACGAGGAGACCGGAGACGTCGTCCTGCACGACGTCACGGATCCCCGGCAGGTCGCTCGCGACGACGGCGGCCCCGACGGCGGCGGCCTCGAGGAGCGTCACGGGGAGCCCCTCCTGGTCGCCGTTCGACGCGGGGACGGACGGCACCACGACCACCTCGGCGGACGCCAGCGCGTCGAGGACCTCGTCCTTCCCGCGCTGACCGACGAAGGTGACCGGCAGTCCTGCGGCCCGCCGCTCCAGTCCGGCGCGGAGCGGGCCGTCACCGACGACGACCAGCTCCCACGCGACGTCGTCGATGCGTCGCAGCGCGTCGAGGAGGACCGCGAAGCCCTTCTTCTCGACGAGCCGACCGACGGCCACCACCCGTCCCGGCACCCGTGCGGTCCGTGCCCGGGCGGCTGCGGCCGGCCCGGTCTCGACGCCCATCGGCACGACGCTCGTCCCGGCCTCGGGGACACCCCACCGGGTGAGCCGCTCGCGCATCTCGCCGTTGACCGTCGTCACGTGCGCCGCACGTCGCAGCACCCAGCGCTTCAGGCGTACCAGGGGTGCGGCGCGCAGGGCGTAGACGTCGCCGCCGTGCGTGGTGACGACCATCGGCACCCGGGGCGCGGCGAGGGTCGCGACCAGGGCCTGCGGGACGGCCCAGTGGGCGTGCACGACGTCGGGTCGACCCGCCCGGACCGCGCGTCGGACCGCCAGGTACTGCGCCACGAGCAGGGCCGGGACCTGCAGCACGCGGCTGCGGCGGGCCCGGAGGTTGTCGAGGATCGCCCCGTCGGCGAGGTCCTCGAACCGTCGGGGGAAGTACGGGTAGCGCACCACCCGGACCCCGTCGACGACCTCGTCGGCGGCGGCACCGGGCACCCGGGGCGTGAGGACGACGGTGTCGAACTCCTCGGCTTCGTGCCGCGCGAGGTCGAGCACGAACGCGGGCACGCCGTCGTCGGGCCGGGCGGGGAAGGTCGATGCGAGGACGAGGAGCCTCGACCGCCGGTGCGGCGCACCGTCCTGGCCGGGGGCGGCGCCTCCGGCGGGGTCCTCAGCGGGCTCGGCGGTCGGTCGGAGGCGCATCGAGCCATCCTACGGACGACATCGTGCCCCGGTGGCCTGCGCGGCGGCGGTTCAGACCTCGTGCGGGAGCCGGGCGTCCTCGGTGACGACCGTGCGCTCGGCCTCCTGCTGCACCCGGTCGGGGTGGTACACCCACACCTTGTAGAGCCAGAAGCGGAAGGCGGTGCCGAGCAGGAGCCCGATCACGTTGCCGGACACGTTGTCCGCGAACGCCGACGTGAAGCCGAGCACGTAGTGGGAGATCCCGAGGCAGCCGAGCGAGATGGCCATGCCACCCAGCGAGACGACGAGGAACTCCACGCCCTCCCGCGCGGCGACCGACCGACGCTGGTGGCGGAACGTCCAGTACCGGTTGCCCAACCAGTTCACGGCGATGGCGAGCACCGTCGAGATCACCTTCGCCCAGAAGGGCCCCGAGTGCACCTCGTCGGGGGACAGCACGGTGGCGCGCAGCAGGTTGAACACGCTGAAGTCGACGACGAAGCCGACGGCTCCGACGACTCCGAAGCGGGCCAGCTGCGCGATGAGTCGCCGCACGTCGTCTCCAAGATCCGTAGAGTTGTGGGTGGCCGGGCGGACCCCGGCAGGCGCCGGTCGGCGACCGGCAGAACCTCCATTGTAGACAACGTGCTCTCACCGACCGGTGGGAGCGGCGGAAGGAACACACAGCATGGCCTTGCGTGTCGGAGTCGTCGGCGGCGGACAGCTCGCCCGGATGATGGTCCCCGCTGCTGTCGAGCTCGGTCTCGACATCCGCGTCCTCGCCGAGGGCCCGGGCATGTCGGCGGCCATCGCCGCCACCGCCGAGGGCGACTACCACGACCTCGACACGGTCCTCGCCTTCGCCCGCGGGGTGGATGCGGTCACCTTCGACCACGAGCACGTGCCGCAGGACGTCCTGCGGGGCCTCGTCGAGGCCGGGATCGCCGTGCACCCGGGGCCCGAGGCGCTCGCGGTCGCCCAGGACAAGATCGTCATGCGGCAGCGCCTCAGCGACCTCGGCCTGCCGGTGCCGGACTGGGCCGCCGTGCACGACGCGGAGGAACTCCGCGCCTTCCTCACCGACCACGGCGGGCGAGCCGTCGTCAAGACCGCCCGCGGCGGCTACGACGGCAAGGGCGTCCGAGTGGTCGCCGACGCCTCGGACGTCGACGACTGGTTCGTGGCGATCGCCGAGTCCGGCTCCGACCAGGCGCTCCTCGTCGAGGAGCTCGTGCCCTTCACCCGCGAGCTCGCCCAGTCGGTCGCGCGACGCCCCTCCGGGGAGATCGTCGCCTGGCCCCTCGTCGAGACCGTCCAGCGCGACGGCGTCTGCGCCGAGGTCATCGCGCCGGCGCCCGCGAGCGCCGGCCGGCTCGCCGACGCGGCGGAGTCGCTCGCGGTGCGCATCGCGGAGGAGCTCGGTGTCACCGGGGTGCTCGCCGTCGAGCTGTTCCAGACCGCCGACGAGCGCATCCTCGTGAACGAGCTCGCGATGCGGCCGCACAACACCGGTCACTGGACGATCGACGGCGCGACGACGAGCCAGTTCGAGCAGCACCTCCGGGCGGTGCTCGACCTGCCGCTCGGGGCGACCGGGTCGCACGACCCGGTCGCGGTGATGGTGAACGTGCTCGGGGGACCTGCCGACGGCGACCTCGCCGCCCGGTACCCCGGTGCGCTCGCGGCCTTCCCCGACGCGAAGCTGCACTTCTACGGCAAGTCCCCACGCCCCGGTCGCAAGGTCGGGCACGTGACCGTCACCGGGGACGACGTCGACGACGTCGTGTACCGGGCGCGTGCAGCGGCCGCCCACTTCGACGACTGACGCCCGGACGAACCGCTGGGACCGCGCGGGGTGACCTGCGCGGTCGGAGCGGGTCGAGCCTCCCGTCCGGAGGCGCGCGGTGCGTACGCACCGCGTCCGCTGGGCTCGGCTAGCCTCGTGTCGTGACCGACACCACCGCGCCCTCCCCGCTCGTCTCGATCATCATGGGGTCGGACTCCGACTGGCCCACCATGCGCGCAGCGGCGGACACCCTCGCCGAGCTCGCCGTCCCGTTCGAGGCCGACGTGGTATCGGCGCACCGCACCCCGGACAAGATGGTGCGCTACGCCCGCGGTGCGGCCGGCCGTGGGATCCGCGTCGTCATCGCCGGCGCCGGCGGAGCCGCACACCTGCCCGGCATGGTCGCCTCGATGACGACCCTCCCCGTCATCGGCGTGCCCGTGCAGCTCGCACGACTGGACGGCCTCGACTCGCTGCTCTCGATCGTGCAGATGCCCGCGGGTGTCCCGGTGGCGACGATGGCGATCAACGGGGCCGCGAACGCAGGACTGCTCGCGGCGCGGATCATCGGCTCGTCGGAGCCGGACGTCGCCGCACGCCTCGCGGAGTACGCCGCCGGACTCGAGCGCGTCGTCGAGCGGAAGGCCGCGGCGCTCCGCGAGCAGGTCTGACGCCGACCGCCGGGCCCGCGCGCCCGGGCCGGAGGTCGAGGCTCGGGAAATCTCGTGCGTCGGCCGGGGGTCGGGCCCGGCCCGGTCCGTCTCAGGCGGGGGTCGCGACGCCGGTGAGCCCGTCGACCGAGACGGACCGCGTGCCGTCCGCGGTCGTGACCGTGGCGGCCCACGTCGGTGCGGCGGCCGTGCCGTCGAGGACGAGGGATGCGAGCTCCCCGCCGCCGACCGCCGCCGTCGCCGCGGCGACGGCACTCGCCGCGGTGGTCTGCAGCGCGGCAGCGCGCGCGGTCGTGGCGGCCTGGGTCGCTGCGTCCACCTGCTTCGGGAACGGGCCGGAGGTCACACGGTCGAGTGTCGCCGAGACGACGGACTGCGTCTGGGAGCCGTCCGGTCCGGCGACGACGACGGTCCACGAGTCGCCGGACCCGGCGATCGAGACGACCGTGCCACCGCCGGCCGCCGCGACGCCCTGCGCAGCGACCTTGTCGAAGTCGACGTGGTCCGGGTGGTCGACGCCGCTGCCGTTGCCGGTGCCGCTCGCGGTGCCGTCGTCCGTCGGAGCGGCGCCGTCGCCACCGCTCGCGCTGCTGCTCGACGACGCTCCGGACGGGGAACGGGAGGAGTCCGGGCCGGCATCGTCGCCGGAGCACGCCGCCAGGGTGGTCGCCAGGCCGACGGCGAGGACGATCGAGGCGGTCAGGACCGGAGCGGGACGACGAGACATGGCTCGATGATGACAGCCGTGCCGGGGCCGCGTCGCGCGCGCGTCGGTGGGTCGGCGCATCGATGCCCAGCCGTGACCGTCCGGGTGGGTGGTGCTCCTGTGGCTCAGAGGTCGGCGTGCAGCTGCCAGGTCTCGAGCGCCGAGTCGCGCCAGTCGAACATGCGGGCGCGGTCGGGCCCGGCGACGGCGAGCTGCCCCGCGAGCAGCGGGTCCGCGGTCACCTGGTAGATCGCCTGCGCGAGCCGCTCGGGGTACGACTCCGGTCGGTCGCGGGCGACGACGACACCGGCGTCCGCCGCGACCTCGCTGACCGCGGCGTCGTCCGAGTGGATCACGGGGGTGCCGAAGCTCATCGCCTCGATCACCGGCAGGCCGAACCCCTCGGCGAGGCTCGGGAAGACGAACACCGTCGCCCGGTCGTACACGACCGCGAGGTCGGCGTCGTCGACGCGACCGAGCACCTTGACCCGGTCGGCGGCGAGCCCGGCGCGTTCAGCGATCGCGTGGACGTCGACGTCCCCCCAGCCGTCCGGCCCGGCGATGACCAGCGGGACGTCACGCGGCGCGTCGGGGTGCGCCATCGCCTCGATGAGCTGGCGGAGGCCCTTGCGTGGTTCGAGGGTGCCGACGGCGAGGACGTAGCGCGTCGGGAGACCCAGGCGCTCGGCACGGAGGTCGGCGTCGACGGGGACGCGCAGACGTCCGGTCGGGGCTCCGCCGATGACCCGCAGCCGGTCACCGAAGTGGTGGATCTCGTCGAGCTGCGCCGCGACGGCGTGCGTGGGGACGACGACGGCATCGGCGTGCTTCCACGCACGCTTCACCATCGCCCGGTGGAAGTGCACGCCGCGCGGCGTCAGGGTCTCGGGGTGGGTCCACGGGACGGTGTCGTGCACCGTGACGACCGTCTGCCGGCCCGGCTCCTGGAACCGGTCGTGCTTCACGAGGGGCGCGAGCACGCTCGGCGCGTGCACCATGCCGCGCGAGGCGCCGTGGGCGAGGCCGCCCTGCCAGGCCACGGCGAGTTCGCGCCGGGGCAGGGCGAGCCGCTCGATGCCGGCGAGCCCCGGGAGGAGCGTGCGCAGGCGGTCGACGTCGGCGCGCGGGGCGGCGGACACGATGCCCTCGACGTCACAGCCGGCGGGAGCCGTCTCGACGAGCTTCCGCGTGAGCTCCTCCGCGTAGCGGCCGATCCCACCCGGGACCGGCGCGATCACCTGGTCCACGACGACGCGGAGAGTGGTCATGCGGTGGGGCTCCTCGGGTCGGTGGGGCGGCACTGCGCGCAGTACCGGCGCGACACTACCAGGGGCGCTCGGGAGATCCCGCTGCGCCGCGGCGTGCGCCGCGACGACCGCCGCGGCGACGGTGTCGGACCGCCAGCGCCGCTCCGACGGCGGCGAGGACGACGTCGCCGAGGGTCATCATCGCGCGACTGACGACCGCGAGGGCCAGGGCGCCGGGCACGCCGGCGACGGGTCCGAGGAGCAGGACGAGGACGCCCTCCCGGGCCCCGAGGCCGGCCGGGGCGACGACGACCAGGAACCCGACCAACCAGGCGACGGCGTAGGCGCCGGTCGCGAGCGGCGGCACCGACGGTCCGTGCGCCCCGAACGCGCGCAGGACAGTCGTCGCCTGCACCCCGTAGGCGAGCCACATCGCCGCCGACCACCCCACCGATGCGAGGGTCCCGCTCCAGGTGAGTGCGACGACCTGCGGCGGACGACGGAGCAGGCGCATCGCGAGGACGATCAGCCGCGCGAGCACCGGCGGCGCCACCGTGACGAGGCCGACCGCCGCGACGAGTGCCAGCCACCAGAACGTGGCGAGCCCGTCCGGCGCCCCGACGAGCAGACCGCCGATGCCCACCAGGGCGGCCGTGACCATGCTGACGAGCATCGACGCGAGTGCGGCGACCGCGCTCGTGGCGCGGGGGAGGCCGTGGGCGCGCCCCAGCTCCGCCTGCGCCGCGATCGACCACACCCCGCCGGGCAGGTACTTGCCGAGCTGCCCGACGAAGAACACCGACGCCGCCGCCGACACGGGCAGACGTGTCCCCGTCGCCGCGGTCATCGCCCGCCACGACGCCATGTTCGCCACCAGGGCGACGAAGGTCGCGACGAGACCGGTCGCGACGGTCCCGGCCGAGAGTGCGGCGACGTCACGGACGATCGCGTCCCACTGCTGCACGACCCCCACGACGAGGAGCGCGACCGCGAGTGCGGCCGCGCTCCACTTCACCGCCGTGAGGACCCGACCGCGACGTCCGGGGGTCCCACCGTCGGTCGGGTCAGGCGTCGAGGACACCGGCCTCCGCCGCTGCGTGGAGCGCTTCGCGCCAGTCGCGCATCGGCGCGATGCCGGCGCGCAGCCAGGCGTCATGCCCGAGCACGCTGTACGCCGGACGCGGAGCAGGACGGACGAACGCCGAGCTGTCCGTCGGCAGGACGCGCTCCGGGTCGAGCCCGACCTCGGTGTAGATCGCCTTCGTGAAGTCCAGCCACGACCCCTGCCCGGCGTTCGTGCCGTGGTAGGTGCCGGCCGGTGCGTCGGCGTCGAGCATCGCGACGATCTGTCGGGCGAGGTCGCCCGTCCACGTCGGCTGACCGACCTGGTCCGTGACCACGCTGACGGTGTCGTGCGACCCGGCGAGCCGGATCATCGTCTTCGCGAAGTTGGGGCCACCGGCGCCGTAGAGCCACGCGGCCCGCACGATGTACGACGAGTCCGGCGCGATCCGTCGGACCGCGTCCTCGCCGGCCGCCTTCGTGCGACCGTAGGCCCCGATCGGGTCGGTCGGCTCGTCCTCGGCGTACGGCGAGGTGCCGTTGCCGTCGAAGACGTAGTCGGTCGACACGTGCACGAGCTTCGCGCCCGCGCCGACGGCCGCGGTGGCCAGCACCTCGGGGCCGCGGGCGTTCACGGCGTACGCGTCGTCCTCGTGGGACTCGGCGTCGTCCACCTTCGTGTACGCGGCGGCGTTGATGACGACGTCGTGACCGGCGACGGCCGCGGCGACCGCCTCCGGGTCGGTGATGTCCAGCTCGGCACGGGAGAGCGCGGTGACGTCACGACCGGCGAGGGCCTGCTGGAGGTCCTGGCCGAGCATGCCGGCCGCGCCGGTGATCAGGTAGCGGGTCATGCGAGGGCCGCGCGCTCCTTGAGGGGCTCCCACCAGGCGCGGTTGTCGCGGTACCACTGCACGACGTCGGCCAGGCCCTGCTCGAACGGGACCTGCGGCTCGTAGCCGAGCTCGGCCTGGATCTTCGAGATGTCCACGGAGTACCGCAGGTCGTGGCCGAGGCGGTCCTGGACGCGGTCGACGTACGACCAGTCCTTGCCGGTGGCCTCGAGCAGCATGCCGGTGAGCTCCTTATTCGTGAGCTCGGTGCCGCCGCCGATGTTGTAGATCTCGCCCGCGCGGCCCCCGACGAGCACCATCGCGATGCCGCGCGTGTGGTCGTCGACGTGCAGCCAGTCGCGGATGTTGTTGCCCTCGCCGTACAGCGGGACGTGCCGGTCGTCGATCAGGTTCGTGACGAACAGCGGGATGACCTTCTCGGGGAAGTGGTACGGCCCGTAGTTGTTCGAGCAGCGCGTGATCGAGAGGTTCAGCCCGTGCGTCCGGTGGTAGCTGCGCGCGAGCAGGTCGCTGCCGGCCTTCGACGCCGAGTACGGCGAGTTCGGCTCGAGCGGGCGGTCCTCGGCCCACGAGCCCTCGCTGATGGAGCCGTATACCTCGTCGGTGGACACGTGCACGAAGCGCTCCGTGCCGTGGCGGAGCGCGGCGTCCAGCAGGCGCTGCGTCCCGACGACGTTCGTCTCGACGAAGATGCCGGAGTCGCGGACCGAACGGTCGACGTGGGACTCGGCGGCGAAGTGCACGATCGCGTCGACGCCGGGGACGACCTCGTCGAGCTTCGCGGCGTCGGTGATGTCGCCCTGCACGAAGGAGTAGCGGGGGGAGTCCGCGACGGGCGCGAGGTTCTCGAGGTTGCCCGAGTAGGTGAGCGCGTCGTAGACCACGACGTCGGCGCCCTCCAGACCGGGGTAGGCGTCCTGCAGCGTACGGCGGACGAAGTTCGAGCCGATGAAGCCGGCTCCTCCGGTGACGAGGATCTTCACGCGTTGTTCCTTCAGTGATCGGTTCGACGGTCGGCGGGCAGTCTAGCGGGCGCGGTCCCGGCGGTGTCGTCGCGACCGAACCAGCGCCACAGGGCGACCGCGGTGGCGAGCCCGACGACGGCCAGGAGGCCCACGAGCGCCGCGAGTGCACCCCGGCCGGGCGGCAGCGACGTCCAGAGCGCCTGTCGGCCCGCCGCGGAGACCCGGAACTGGAGACCCTCGAAGGACCCCGAGTAGAGCAGGCCGAGCGCTGCGACGGCCACGACCGGGGCGACCAGCAGGACGGCTCGGGCCAGCCGCACCCGGACCTCTCGCCGTACGACCAGGCCTCGCCAGGCGAGCGCCTGCACGACCAGCAGGGCGGCGATCGCCGGGAACAGGAACCGGCCCTGGGTCACGGTGATGCCGACGTGCCCGACGTAGGTCGCCCAGTCCCGGGCGAGGACGACGACGAGGACGGTGAGCGGGAACGTGCCGACGACGGCCATCGAGCGTCGGTCGACCCGGCGACTCGCCGCGGCCCACACCAGTGCGGCGAGCGCGACCACGGTGGCGGTGTCGACGATCACGGGCGAGAGCGGCCACTGGTACCGACCGAGCAGCCCCAGGAACGAGTCCGACATGCCGTTCCAGAACGTCCCGACGAACTGCACGACGTCCGGGCCCTGGCCCGCGGGCCACGGGTCCCGGACCGGCGCGTACGGGTCCGGCTGCGGAGAACCGGTCCGGACGAACTGCCGGGCGTACCACCACCCGGTCGTGACCGCGGGGACGAGGAGCACCACCAGGCACCGGCCGACGCGGACGAGCACGTCGCGGACGAGCACGTCGCGACCGGGCCGCCGCGCCGCGGCGCTGCCGAGCCGTCCGGCGAGCACCGCGACCAGGACGAACGGCACCGTCAGGAACCCGGCGGCCGACACGGCGGTCCCGACCGCCACCGACCCACCGAGCGCCAGCAGGGTCCACCACGACCGGTCGCCGGTGAGCACGCGCACCGCGAGCCAGGTGCTGAGGGCGCCGGCGACGATGACCGGGACCCAGACCGAGACGGAGGTCCCGACCTGCGCGATCTGCGGCACGGCGAGCAGGACCGCAGCGGCGGCGACCGCGAGTCGCGGCGAGCGGGTGGCGCGACGCACCGAGGCCCAAACGAGCGCCGGCAGCGGGGCCATCGCCAGGACGTCGACCAGGCGCATCACGAGCACCACGTGGTCCCAGCGTCGGGACCCGGCGTCGAGCGCCACCGCGACGGCCGCCTGCACCGCGAAGAACGTCGGTGGGTGTTGCGACATCGGGTTCCGGAGCGCGTTCTCGGTGCCGTCCCCGACGATCGCGGCGATCGAGCCGCGCTCCGACGCCGGTGGCAACCGGACGGCGACGTCCTGGGCCAGCAGCCCCTGGAAGAAGTGCAGGTGACCGGTCGCCGGCCACGGCTGTCCCGCCAGCAGGTGGAGGACCGCGTCGACGTTCGCGGCCTCCTCCGGACCCTGCAGGGGAGGGTTCACGGCTGCCCACGTCGCGAGGAGCAGGACGAACGTCGCGCTGACCCCGGCGACCGCCAGGAGCTCGGAGTGCGAGGCTCGCCACACGCGGCGGCGGCCCCTCACGGGCGGGCTCCGAGGTCGGTCACCGACGGGAGCGTGGCGGAGCTGCTCGGCACACGGCGCGACAGCAGGACCGCACCGACGCCCAGCATGAGCGCGAGGACCCACGCGGCGACGACCGCCGCCACCGGGACCGGGGTGGACGCCGCGAGCGTCGCGAGCCCGGCCGACGTGACCCGCGCGCGGGCGACCTCGGCGAACGACGTGTAGGCCACCGCGGGGCCGTACAGGGCCAGCGCGGCGGCGATGCAGCTGACGACCGTGGCGAACCGGCGCCGGCCGGCGGGGGTGCCGAGGGCACGGCGCCACGCGATCGCGCTCAGGGCGACGAACGCGGTGATCGCGGGGAAGGAGTACCGCCCCTGCGTCCCGCCGACGAAGGTCGTGGCGAGGTAGCTGTTCCAGTTCGTCACCGTCTGGAAGACGAAGACGGTCAGGGGCAGGACGGCGAGCGTGACGGCGAGACCGAGGCCGGGCCCCCGCCGGAACCCCCACACGAGCACCGCGCCCAGACCGAGCACGGTGGCGGTCTCGTAGACGACGGGGGAGACGACCCACTGCGCCCCACCGCCGAAGCTGCCCCAGAACGTCCGGGCGATCGTGCTCCACGAGATGCTGACGAACGTCACGGGGTCGGGACCGGTCCCGGCGGGGAACGGCTGCGGCGGACGCAGCGACGCGAAGCCGTCCGGCTGCAGCGTGTGGAAGACGAGCAGGTTCCGGAGCCACCACCACGCGCCGACCGCCGCGGCGACGGCCAGGACCCAGAGCGCCCGCAGCAGTCGCCGGAGCACGACCCGCGGGCCCGCCGCTCCGACGGACAGGGCGGCGGCGACCGCGACGAACGGGATCAGCGGCAGTGCCGTCCCCTTCCAGAGGATCGCGACACCGAGCGACAGGGCGAGGGCGACCGCGGTCCTCGTCCGGGCGTCGCCGGTCAGCACCCGGGCGGCCAACCAGACCGTGGTGGCGCCGAAGAGCATCACCGGCGGGTCGTTCGACACCGACGCCCCGATCGAGGCGAGCTCGGGGACCGCGAGCACGGCGAACGCGCCGACCACGGCCGCCCGCGGACTCCGGGTCACCCGTCGGACCGTGGTCCACGCCAGTGCCGGCAGCGGGAGGACGAACAGTGCGCTGAACAGGCGCAGCGCGAGCACGTCGACAGCCGGGCGGTGCGCCTCGAAGTCGATCAGGTGCAGGACCCCGGCGGCCAGCACGTAGTAGGTCGCCGGGTGCTGCGTCATCTGGTCGACGGTGTCGACCTCGGCAGCACCCGAGGCGTCGAGCAGCGCCCCCATCGACGCCGTCGTCCCGGCGCCGGCCCCGTCGACGGCCTGCAGCAGGTGGAGGTCACCCGGGTCGGGCCATCCGTCGCCGATCGCGACGTGCACCGCCGCGTCGAAGTGGGCCCGCTCGTCGGGAGCCTCGAACGTCGGCACGAGCGCCGCCCAGAGGACGAGGAACACCCCGAAGGTCGCGGTGACCACGAGGACGACGAGGCGCTCGCCGCGGCTGGGCGCGGCCACGGGGTCAGTCACCGTACCGAGCGAGCTTCTGCAGGTCGAGCTGCTCCTCGGCGAGGGTCCGGTTCAGTCGGGTCAGGTCGGCCACGACACCGATCGTCATCGACAGGACCGCGGTGATCACGAGGACGATGCCGATGAGGAGCGACTGCAGGTGGTTGCCGCCGGAGCCGCTGGTGAGCAGGACCAGGTACCGCACGAACGGGACCAGACCGGCGACGAGCAGCACGGCGCTCACAGAGGCGAAGAGCGCCATCGGGCGGTACATGAGGTACACACGGGCGATCGCGGACCCCGAGGCGAAGACGTGCTGCCACATGTTGCGGAACAGCCGGGACTCGCGGGTCTTCGGGTTGGTCGTGATCGGGATGCTCGCGATCGCGAGCCGCTTGTAGCCGGCCTGCACGATCGTCTCCATGCAGTAGCTGAACCGCGTGACGATGTTCAGGCGGATCAGCGAGTACTTCGAGTACGCACGGAAGCCGCTGGCGGCGTCGGGCAGGTCGAGCCCGGCGGCACGGCTCGCGACCCACGAACCGAGTCGCTGCATGCCCTTCTTCAGGGTCGAGAAGTGCTCGATCGTGCGCGTCTGGCGGTCACCGATGACGATCTCGGCCTCGCCGCGCAGGATGGGCTGCACCAGGTCCGCGATCCGGGCCTGCGGGTACTGGTCGTCGCCGTCGGTGTTCACGACGATGTCCGCCCCGTGCAGCAGGGCGTAGTCGACGCCGTCACGGAAGGACCGCGCGAGGCCCATGTTCGTGGTGTGGCGCACGAAGTGGGTCACACCGTGGGCACGGGCGACCTCGACGGTCCGGTCCGTCGAGCCGTCGTCGATGACGAGCACCTCGATCTCGTCGACACCGGGCACGGACGTCGGGATCGACTCGAGGACCGCGGGCAGGGTGGTCTCCTCGTTGAGACACGGGATCTGGACGAACAGCTTCATACGGGCTGGGGTCGCTCTCTGGTCGGAAGGGCGAGGGGCACGGTCGGGACGACCGACACAGCCTACGTGGGAGCATGGTCCGGTCCGTCCGGCGGACCCCTTTGCTAGGCTTCCCCGGTGCAGATCCGCGAACTCAAGATCCAAGGCGCGTGGGAGTTCACCCCCGTCCAGCACGGCGACGCACGGGGGGCCTTCCTCGAGGCGTACCGCGCCGACGTGCTCGAGGAGACCGTCGGGCACCCGCTCGACCTCCGTCAGGTGAACATGTCGATCTCCTCGCGCGGCGTCGCGCGGGGCATCCACTACGCCCTCGTCGCCCCGAGCCAGGCGAAGTACGTCACCGCGGTCCGCGGGGCGTTCATCGACTACATCGTCGACATCCGCGTCGGGTCGCCGACGTTCGGGCAGTGGGACTCGGTCCGCATCGACGACGTCGACCGTCGGGCCGTGTACCTGTCCGAGGGGCTGGGTCACGCGATCGTCGCGCTCGAGGACCAGAGCACGGTGAACTACCTGGTGAGCGCCCACTACGACCCCGAGCGGGAGAAGGGGATCAGCATCCTCGACCCGACCGTCGGTCTCGAGCTGCCGGACGGCATCGGTGAGCCGGTGCTGTCCGAGAAGGACACCAGCGCTCCGACGCTCGAGCAGGCGGCCGAGCTCGGCCTGCTGCCGACGTTCGACGAGTGCCTCGCGTACACGGAGTCGCTGCGCACGAACGGGGGAGCACGATGAAGGGCATCATCCTCGCCGGCGGGTCCGGTACCCGCCTCTGGCCGATCACCAAGGGCATCTCGAAGCAGCTCATGCCCATCTACGACAAGCCGATGGTGTACTACCCGCTGTCGACCCTGATGATGGCGGGCATCCGCGAGGTCCTGGTCATCACGACCCCCGAGTACAACGACCAGTTCCGGGCGCTGCTCGGCGACGGATCGTCGCTCGGCATGGACATCCAGTACGCCGTGCAGCCGAGTCCGGACGGCCTTGCCCAGGCCTTCGTGATCGGCGAGGACTTCATCGGCGACGACAGCGTCGCGCTGGTCCTCGGCGACAACATCTTCCACGGCACCGGCCTCGGCTCGAGCCTGAAGCGGAACACCTCGGTCGACGGGGCGACGATCTTCGCCTACCAGGTGGCCGACCCCAAGGCGTACGGCGTGGTCGAGTTCGACGACGAGTTCCGGGCGCTCTCCATCGAGGAGAAGCCCGCGGTCCCGAAGTCGGACTACGCCGTCCCGGGTCTGTACTTCTACGACAACCGCGTCGTCGAGATCGCGAAGACCATCGAGCCGAGTGCGCGCGGTGAGCTCGAGATCTCCACCGTGAACGAGCGCTACCTCGAGGACGGCAGCCTGAGCGTGCAGGTCCTCGACCGGGGGACCGCGTGGCTCGACACCGGGACGTTCGAGTCCATGATGCAGGCGTCCGAGTACGTCAAGGTCATCGAGGACCGACAGGGCAGCAAGATCGGGTGCATCGAGGAGATCGCCTGGCGGAACGGCTGGATCGACGACACGGCCCTGGAGGCGCTCGCCGGACCGCTGGTCAAGAGCGGCTACGGCGTCTACCTGCGGCGCCTGCTCGGCAAGTAGGCAGGACGACGACGCCCCGGTCTCGACGAGACCGGGGCGTCGTCGCGTCCGATGTCAGCGCGTCCGATGTCAGCGCGTCCGACGTCAGCGCGTCGGCGTCAGGGCGTCAGGGCGTCCGGCGTCAGCGCTGCGAGCGGGTGACCCAGCGCGCCCGCGCCGCCAGACCCACGCGGAGGACCAGCCGCAGCGGTGCGAGCCACCACGCGCGGTAGCGGCGCGACAGGAACCGGTACGCGCTGCGGTGGTGCTCCTGCTCCATGCGCCGCACGTTCTGCGCGGTCGAGTGCGCACCGGTGTGGGTGACGACGGCGGCCGGGACGTACCGGTTGGTCCACCCGGCAGCGGTCACGCGTGCACCGAGGTCGACGTCCTCGAAGTACATGAAGTAGCTCTCGTCGAACCCGCCCAGGGCGACGAACCGGTCACGGCGGACGAGCAGGCACGCGCCGGACAGCCATCCGGCGTCGCGCTCCCGGTCGGTGTCCCGCTCGGCCTTGTACCGGAGGGACCACGGGTTGCTCGGCCACATCCGACCGAAGGCGGCGTGTCCGATCCCCGTCCGGAGGGACGGGACGTTCCTGGCGGACGGGTACACCTGTCCGTCCGCGTCGAGGATGCGCGGTCCGAAGACGGCTCCGAGGGGCGTGCGGTCGGCGGCCGCCACGAGCGTGGCGATCGCGTCGGGCCGGACCTCGACGTCGGGGTTCGACACCAGGACGTACTCGGCGTCGTCGGGGACCAGTGCGAGCCCGGCCGCGACCCCGCCGCCGTACCCGCGGTTGTCCGGCAGCGGGAGGAACCGGGCGCCGTGCCGCTCGGCGACGGTCCGGGCGGCCTCCTGCCCCGACGAGGCGTTGTCGACCACGACGACGTCGGCGTCGCCGTGGTGCTCCGAGGCGCGGATGCTCCCGAGGAACCCCTCGAGCGCAGCCGCGGAGTCGTAGGCGACCGTGACGACAGCGACGCGACTCACGACGCGCTCCGGAACGCTTCGAGGTGGCGGCTCGCGGTGGCTGCCCAGCTGAACGTGGCCGCGCGGTCCACGGCGGCGCGCCCGAGTCCGGCGCGGCGCTCCGGCGCGTCCACGAGGGCGAGGAGCGCGGCCGCGATGCTCGACGCATCGGGCTCGGTGTAGGCGACGGCGTCACCACCGACCTCCGGCAGGGCCGTGCGGTCCGTGGTGAGGACGCAGGCCCCGGTCGACATCGCCTCGAGCACGGGGAGGCCGAAGCCCTCGGCAGAGCTCGGGTAGGCGACCACCGTGGCGCCGCCGAGCAGACCGGGGAGCGACTCGAGCGGGACGTACCCGGCCTCGTGCACGCCGTCGGCCGGACCGACGGCGTCCAGGGCGGCGGCGGCGACCGTGTCCCAGCCGCGCTGACCGGCCACGACCAGGTCGGGCCCGTCCGGTCGCGAGCGTCGCAGGCTCCGGAACGCCTCGACGAGCGGTCCGACGTTCTTGCGGGGCTCGATGGTGCCGAGGAAGGCGATCCAGCCGCGGTCACGGTCGAGTCCGAGGTGCGCCGCGGCGCGGTCCACCTCGGCGTCGCTCGGTTCGTGGAAGACCGTGTGGTCGACGCCGTGGTGCGCGACCACGACGTCGCTGCGGACCGCGTCGACGTGCTCGCGCAGGGCGGCGGCGGTGGCGGCGCTCGGCACGATGCAGACGCGTCGGGCGACGAGTGCGGCCCGGATCCATGCGCGGAAGAAGGTCCGCTTGATCCTGCTGTGCGCTTGCGGGTCGCTGAAGAAGGTCGCATCGTGCAGGGTCACGACGTTGCGGTGCGCGAGCAGCGGGAACGTGTAGTGCGGCGAGTGCAGCACGCGCGCCCGGGCGCGGAGGCGGAGCCACGGGAGTCCGACCTGTTCCCACACGAAGCGCAGGGGCCGGGAGCGGATCCAGTCCGGGGCGACGGTGATCTTCGCGGACGGGGCGAGCGCCCGGAAGTGGCCGACGTGCTCGCGTCGCAGGACGAGTGCGAACGACGCGCCGAGTTCGTCGAGCCCGGACACCAGCCCCTCGAGGTAGCGCCCCACTCCGCCCAGCCGTTCCGGGATCGCGGTCCCGTCGATGAGCAGTGGAACGGTCATGGAGCTGTGCGGTTCCTCTCGGGCGGCAGGGCAGCGTCAAGCATAACGGAACCCCGTTGCCACTACGCTCGCTGGGGTGACTGCAACCCGTGTCCCCGCTCGCGCGCGCGTGCTCCTGATCGTGGGCGAACCCATCTCGGAACGCCTCGCCGGTCCGGCCATCCGTGCGTGGGAGATCGCCAGGGCCCTGACCGCGCGCCACCACCACGTGACGATCGCGTCGTCCCGCTCCGTGTCCCGGGAGGGCGAGGGCTTCCGGGTCGTCGAGTTCCGCGCGGACAACGCGGAGGCGCTCGTCGACGAGTGCGACGTCGTCGTCTTCCAGGGCGGGTTCTACAACACCGTGCCGTGGCTCGCGGTCCGTCCGCAGGTCCAGGTGATGGACCTCTACGACCCCTTCCACCTCGAGTTCCTCGGCCGCCAGCACGGGTTCGACCGCGACCAGGAGACGCGCGTGGTCAGCGAGCTCACCAAGGAGCTCAACGCGCAGCTCGCCCGCGCCGACCTCGTGCTCTGCGCCAACGACCGGCAGCGTGACCTGTGGATCGGGCAGCTCGCCGCGCTCGGTCGTGTCCGACCGCAGAACGGCACGGACGACGGCACCATCGACGACCTCGTGCGGATCGCCCCGTTCGGCGTCACCGGCCAGGCCTTCGAGCCGACCCCCGGTGCCCTCCGCGGCAAGGTCGAGGGCATCGGCGCCGACGACTTCGTGCTCGTCTGGGGCGGCGGCATCTACGACTGGTTCGACCCGATGACCCTGATCCGCGCGGTCGACGTGGCCCGCCACGAGGTCCCCGAGCTCCGGCTCTTCTTCATGGCGAAGGTGCACCCGAACGCGATGCTCGACGGGCACGCGGTCCCCGACCAGGCCGTCGCCCTCGCGCGCGAGCTCGGGATCCTCGGCACCCACGTCGTGTTCAACGAGGAGTGGGTGCCCTACGACGAGCGTGCCGGGTACCTCGCCGAGGCGGACATCGGCGTGACCACCCACCCTGCCGGTCTGGAGACCCGCTTCAGCTTCCGCACGCGCAACCTCGACTACCTGTGGGCGGGGCTGCCCATCATCACGAGCGAGGGCGACGTGTTCGCGGACCTCGTCGAACGTCGTGGCAACGGCCTGACCGTGCCCGTGGGCGACGTCGACGCCCTCGCCGCCGCGATCGTGCGCGCCGCGCGCGACTCGTCCGGGCGCGAGGCGTGGGCCGCGGCGTCCCGGGAACTCGCAGCGGAGATGACCTGGGACCGCGTGCTCGCACCGTTCCTCGAGTTCCTGGACGCACCGGTCCGCAGCGAGGTGCCGATCTGGAACATGGTCGAGGACCCGCCGCCGCTCCCCGCCCGCACCCGCCGCGACGACCTCGTGACGTTCGCCAGGCTGCTCCGCGAGGGCGGCCCGCGTCTCGTGACGGAGCGCATCCGGGACCGGGTGCGCCGCGACGCCCTGCGGGTCGTCGGGCGCCGCTGAGGGCTCCGGACGACGCTGAGGGCTGCGGACGACGCTGAGGGCTGCGGTCGACGGCCGCCCGCGACTGCCTCCTGGCGGTCGCGGGTGGCGTCGGCTCAGGTGGTCGTGCGCGGCCGCGGTGCGGTGGCCGTCCGGTCGATGGTGCGTCGTTCCCGCAGGGCGGCCGGGAGGCGCGTGGCGGCCTGGGCGAGCGCGCGCCGCTCCCAGCGTGCGCGCCGTCGACTGCGCGGGTCACGGGCCACGGTGTCGAGCACGGTCCGGACGACCGCACGTGCCGCCGCGCGTGCGACGACCGGCCACGCTGCGTTCTTCACCGCCACGACCAGGCGGTTCCGCGTGTTCGCGACCACGAACCCCTCGGACTCGGTGCCGAGCGACGAGGCGTGCCGGTGCACCGCGACGGCGTCGCCGACGAAGCGGATGTCGTGGCCCAGCCGGCGGAGTCGCCAGCTGAGATCGGTGTCCTCGTAGTACATGAAGAGCGACTCGTCGAAGCCGCCGGCGGCCCGGAACGCGGGCATCGCGATCGCGCAGGCACCGCCGCAGAAGCCGAACACCGCCGGCTCCGCTGGTGCGGGGTGGGGGACCAGCCAGTCGCGGTCGCCGCCGTTCCCGGCGCGGTCGACGACGTTGCCGGTCGAGTTGGTCAGCACCCGCTCGCCCGGTTCGCTCCGGAGCAGGATCCTCGCGGTCGTCGCACCGGTCACCGAGCCGTCGAGCACCGGGGCGGTGAGCGCGGTCAGGAACCCGGGCTCGGCGACGGCGTCGTTGTTGAGCAGCACGAGGACGTCCGCCGTCGAGGCCGCCGCCGCGAGGTCCACACCGGTGCCGAACCCGCCGTTGTCCGGGCTCTCGAGCACGCGGATGCCGGGGAGCGCAGCGCGGAGCCGCTCGGCCGAGCCGTCACCGGAGGCGTTGTCGACGACGGTGACGACCGCGCCGAGCTCGTCGGCCTGGCCCCGGAGCGACTCGACGCACTCGATCGTCAGGTCGGCGCGTCGCCAGTTGACGACGACGACCTCGATCCGGCCGGGCACCGGCGTCAGAACTGGATCGCGGCGGCGGCGCCGATCGGACCGTAGGAGGTCGCGGTCGGGCGGACCGTGAAGGTCGCGCCGTCCGTGATGCGGTGCAGCTCCTGGCTGTTGCGGCCGAAGACGGCGCTCGTGACCCGGTACTCCCCGCCGCCGAGGCGGACGTCCGAGAACGTGAAGCGGACCGTCTTCTTGCCGACGAAGGACGGGATCGGCGTCTTCACGAGGTCGCTGTGGGTGCCCACGACGACCTGGCCGAACGGGTTGTCGACGTGCACGCCGATGCCCCACTCGTCGAGCTGCGTCCGCGCGTCGACGGTCACGTCGATGGTCAGGGGACGGTCGGGCTGGACGACGACCTGGCCGCTCTTGTCGTCACGGTCACCGGCGACGACGATCGACTCGACCCGGGCGATGTCGAACGAGGGGGCGGGCTCGGGTTCCGGCTCGGTGCGACGCGCGCTCTCCTCGTCGGCCGCGATCGTGGTCTGGAACCCGGAGCGGAGGACGCTCACGGCGTCGGTCGGGTCGCCGTCGAAGACGACGCTGCCCCGGGCGAGCACGAGTGCGCGGGAGCAGAGGTCGGTGATCTGGTTCAGCGTGTGCGTGACCAGCACGATCGTCCGGCCCTCCTTCTGGAAGGAGGCGATCTTGTCGAGGCACTTCTTCTGGAAGGCCTCGTCACCGACGGCGAGGACCTCGTCGACCAGCAGCAGGTCCGGGTCCACGTGCACGGCGACGGCGAAGGCGAGTCGCACGTACATGCCGCTCGAGTAGAACTTCACCTGCGTGTCGATGAACTCGGCGATGCCGGAGAACTCGACGATGTCGTCGAAGTAGCGGTCCGTCTGCGTCCGCGAGAGGCCGAGGATCGACGCGTTCAGGTAGACGTTCTCGCGGCCCGTGAGGTCGGCGTGGAAGCCGGCGCCGAGCTCGAGCAGCGCCGCCATCCGGCCACGCCGGACGACGGATCCGCTCGTCGGCTGGATGATGCCGCCGATGGTCTTGAGCAGCGTCGACTTGCCGGACCCGTTCGGGCCGATGAGGCCGACGGTCGAACCGGAGTCGATCTCGAGGCCGATGTTGCGGAGCGCCCAGAAGTCCTCACGGAAGGCGTTGTTGCGGCCGGCGCTGAGGACGCGCTCCTTGAGGCTCTTCTCCTTGTGCAGGACGAACCGCTTGGAGACGTCCTGGACGCGGACGATGGGGGTGGCGGTGGACATCGATCAGAGCTCCTGGGCGAAGTTGCCCTGCAGGCGGGCGAAGACCCGCTGTGACACGAACAGCAGGACGAAGCCCACGACGAGGGCGACGAGCATGCGGGTGGCGAGGTGGTCCGGCGTCGTGCCGTGGCTGGTCGCGCCCCACATCGCCTGCTGGAAGCCGATCACCGCGAGGGTGACCGGGTTGTTGAGGTACAGCTCGGTGAGCCACCCGGGGACGCGCGTGGCGACCTGGGTCCACGAGTAGACGATGGGGGAGCCCCACATCGCGAGCATGAGGACGACCTCGACGAGGTACTGCACGTCGCGGAGGTACACGTTGAGGGCACCGAGCAGGAGGGCCAGGGCGACGGCGTAGACGATGGTCAGCACCAGTGCGGCGACGCCGTAGAGCAGGTCCCAGCCGAACGCGATCGTCTGGAGCGCGAGCGCGGCGACGAGCAGGATGGCGAACTGGATGAGGAAGTTGAACAGCGCCGACCCGACGGACGAGAGCGTGAAGATCTCACGCGGCAGGTAGACCTTCTTCACCAGGCCGGAGTTCACCACGATCGACGCGGTGCCGGAGCCGACGATCTCCTGGAAGACCGTGAAGATCGTCAGCCCGGAGAAGATGTAGATCGCGAAGTTGTCGATCGCCTTCGCGTTGCCGAGGAACGTCCCGAGCACGACGTAGTAGATGAAGAGCTGGGTGAGGGGCCGTGCGAGGCTCCACAGGAAGCCGAGCGACGAGTCCTTGTACCGGGCCTTGAGCTCGCGCTTCGTGAGCATGCCGAGCAGCTCGCGCTGGGCCCAGATGTCGCGCACGCTGTTGGCGAACCCCGCCAGGCCGGTGCCGCGGGCGCCTGCGTGCTGCCAGGGTTCGGTCGCCAGCCGTTCCGCCCGTCGGACGGCCATTGAACTCGCGTCAGGCATGGGGTGCGGTCTCCTCACGAGGGTTCGGTCCCGCGGATGCGCAGGACCGGCGGCGACCGGGAGATCGCCGCGGAGATACTACGATAGACCGGCTGGAGCGGTGGTCGAGACCCCGCACCGACTGACCGGAAGGGGCACCACCATCAGGATCCCGACCCTCGCCGGGGCGAAGCGACGTCTCGGTCGGTACCGCATCCGTCTCGGACGCGCCCTCATCCGCCAGGCTGCCGTCGCCGAGGCCGGGTCGCGTCCGCCGCACGACTTCCGGACCTGGGTCGAACGCCGTTCCGGTGGTCGGTTCGTCGGGTTCCCCGAGCAGTGGCGTGAGCTGGTGGCCGCCGCGGACGCCGCCGTGCCGGCCACCTCCACGCCGCTGGACCGACCGCGGGTCGCCGTCGTCCTGCACGTGCACTACCCGGAACTCGTCCCCGGTCTGGTCGAGCGCCTGCGTGCCGTCCCGGAGCCGTTCGACCTCGTCGTGACCGTGACGGACGGCGTCGAGGTCGACCTCGACACGAGCGCCCTCGACCTCGTGCGCCGCGTGCTCGTCCTGCCGATCGAGAACCGCGGGCGCGACGTGCTGCCGCTGGTGTCGGTGGTGAACGCCGGCCTGCTCGACGGGTACGACGCGGTCCTCAAGGTGCACACCAAGCGGTCGGCCTGGCGGGCCGGCCACACGACGCTGTCCGGCAGCGGCGCCGAGTGGCGTGACGAGCTCCTCGACGCGGTGCTCGGCAGCCCGGAGCAGGTCGCCCGGGTGCTCGACGCGCTCCGGTACTCCGACGCCGGCATGGTCACCTCCGGCGCCTCGATCGTGGGCGCCGAGCACTGGGGCGCCGACGAACCCGGTGTCCGGTCGCTGCTGCGCCGGATCGAGCTCGAGGACCTGCCGATCGACCTGCGCTTCCCGGGCGGCTCGGTCTACTGGACGAAGGGGTTCGTGCTCCGTGGGCTGCGTGCCCTCCGGATGGACCGCGACGACTTCCCGGACGAACGCGGCGAGATCGACGGCACGACCGCGCACGCCGTCGAGCGGCTGCTCGGGGTGCTCACCGTGGAGAGCGGTCTGACCGTCTCGGCGGTGGACGCCCTGCCCCCGCGGCGTCCGGTACCGCCGGTGGCCGCCGAGGTCGTGCCCTTCTACCTGCCGCAGTTCCACACCTTCCCCGAGAACGACGCCTGGTGGGGGACCGGCTTCACCGAGTGGACCAACGTCACGCGCGCCGTCCCGGACCACCTCGGGCACGCGCAGCCGATGCTCCCGAGCACGCTGGGCTTCTACGACCTGCACCGGGACGAGGTCCGGGCGGCCCAGACCCGACTCGCGCAGGACGCCGGCATCGGGGTCTTCATGTACTACCACTACTGGTTCGCGGGCAAGCAGCTGATGAGCATGCCGCTCGAGCGTCTCGCGGCGAGCGACCTCGACCAGCGGTTCTGCGTGATGTGGGCGAACGAGGACTGGACGCGGACCTGGGACGGACGCGGTGACTCCGTCCTGATCGCCCAGGACTACGACCGCGTCCCCGCCGAGGACTTCCTCGAGCACCTCCTCCCGCTCCTGGCGGACCCGCGCTGGTACCGCATCCGCGGTGCCGCGGTCATCGCCGTGTACCGGCCGGCGCACCTGCCAGACCACCGCGCGACCATCGCCGCGTGGCGTCGACGGGCCGAGGAGGCCGGGGTCGGTCCGCTGCACGTGCTCGGCGTCGACGTCGGAGCGGTGTTCGACGGGCTGGGCGCGGACGGGCTCGCGGACTCCGGGCTCGACGGGTTGCTCGCGTTCCCCCCGCACAACCACCCCTGGCGGTGGAAGGAACAGGGCGCCCTCGAGGTTCGTCCGGCGTTCGCCGGGCGCATCCTCGAGTACCGTGCGATGGCGGACGAGACGATCGACCGGCTCCGTGCTCCCGGCGGGCTCGGCGACGTCGCTCCCGGGGTGATGGTCGGCTTCGACAACACCGCGCGCCGACAGCTCGCTCCGGACCTCTGGTACGGCGCCAACCCGTTCACGTTCCGCCGCTGGTTGGCGGAGGCCGTCCGGTCCGCGGAGCGGGTCACCCCGGATGCGCCGGTCGTCTTCCTCAACGCCTGGAACGAGTGGGCCGAGGGGGCGGTGCTGGAACCGACGGAGCGGTTCGGGGCGACGTACCTCGACGCCACCGCGTCGGTCCTCGGCCGGTGAACACCCTCTAGACTGCCCGAGTCGATCGACACGTCAGGGAGAGCAATTTGCTGCACAAGTTCAGGGTCTGGGCCGTCGCGAGCGCACGGAAGTCGCTCCCGATGAACTCGAGGAGCCGGGGCCTCGCGATCGCGGGGTTCCACTCCTACAAGGGCGCCCGGGTCTGGCTCGCCGACACCAAGCAGCTCTTCGCCAAGGTGCCGCAGCGCGCCGCCGGCTTCGAGTCGTACCACGACTTCCTCGCGCAGCAGCGGCGCATCCCGCACGCGCCGCTGGACCGCGTCTCCCAGACCCGCTTCGCGGTGGTCGTCGAGTCGACGGACCCGCAGGCCGACCAGGTGACGCTCGACAGCGTCCGTGCCCAGCGCGGCGACGGCGAGGTCGAGGCGGTCGTCGTGCCGCGCGGCACGACCTTCGCGGCGATCACCGAGCAGGTCGACGCCGACTTCTTCCTGTTCCTCCGCGGCGGCAGCGTCCTCCGGTCGAACGCCTTCACCGACATCGCGCGCCTGCACCGCATCGACCCGGCGCTCGGGCTGATCGTCCTCGACTCCGACCGGATCGGCCGTCGGGGGCGTCGGACCTCGCCGCGCTTCCGTCCGATGTGGTCGCCGGAGATGCTCCTCGGGGCCAACTACATCGGTCGGGCCTTCGCTGCGAGCCGTGCCGTCGTGTCCCGGGTGCCCGAGGCCGACCTGTCCGACCGCGGTGTCTGGCGCTTCCTGCTCAGCGCCCGCCTCGAGGAACGGACCGTGGGCAACGTCTCCCGGGTCCTGCTCTCGGAGCGCGTCGACGAGACCGCCTGGCGGGCGACCCCCGCCGACGCGGCGATGGTGCGCGAGGTGCTCGAGGCCCAGGGTCACACGGTGACGACGCGTCCCCAGGACGGCGTCGTGCGGGTGTCCTTCGAGCCCGAGGCCTGGCCCAAGGTGTCGATCGTCATCCCGACCCGGCACAACCGGTCGAACCTCGACCGCCTGCTCCCGAGCCTCGCCCGCACGGACTACCCCGAGTTCGACGTCACGATCGTCGACAACGGCGGCGAGGACGAGGAGCGCGCCGCCTGGTACGCCTCGGGCGAGCACGGCATCGTGCCGAAGGTCATCTGGTGGACCGAGACCCCGTTCAACTACTCGCGCGTGAACAACGTCGGCGTCCGGTCGACCGACGGCGACGTGGTCCTGATGCTCAACGACGACACCGAGATCGTCGACCCGACATGGCTGCGCGACATGGTCGGCATGCTCGAGCGGGACGGCGTCGCGACGGTGGGCATGCAGCACCGTCAGGGCGACGGCCTGATCCAGCACGGTGGCGTCATGGTGGGCCCGAACGGCTTCGCGGACAACCTGTTCACCGGGATGCAGCCCGGTTCCGAGACCCTGCTCGGCTCGACCCGCTGGTACCGCGACTCCCTCGCGGTGACCGGGGCGTGCGTCGCGATCAGCAGGAAGCACTTCGAGGAGGTGGGCGGCCTCGACGAGCGGTTCATCCTGACCGGGAGCGACGTCGTGCTCGGCCTCGACCAGGTCATCGCCGGCCGTCGCAACGTCGTCATCCCCTTCGACATGGTGCGCCACTACGAGTCGATCACCCGCGGGACCTCGGTCCCGATGGAGGACTTCTACGCCAGCTACTGGCGGTACCACCCGTGGCTGCAGAACGGCGACCCCTACTCGTCGCCGAACGTGTCCCGGCTCTCCGCCGTCCCGCGCTTCGCGAGCACGCGCGACCCGAAGCCGGTCCAGCTCGCGTTCGCCGTGCTCGGACGCGCCTACACGAAGGTCGCGCAGAGCTCCTCGATCTCCGACGAGGCCAAGTCGCTCCTCGGCGTGGCCTCCATCACCCACGAGACCGTCGAGCGGGTGCACGCGGTGCACGCCGCGACGACCGGCCCCCGGCCGGTCCGGACCATCAACTGGTTCATCCCGGACGTCGACATGCCGTTCTTCGGCGGTCTCAACACGGCCTTCCGCCTCGCGGACAAGCTGACCCGTGAGCACGGCGTCCACCACCGGTTCATCGCCTACGCCCAGCCGAACGAGGCCTACATCAAGTCGGCGATCGCCGCGGCGTTCCCGTCGCTGGCCGAGTCGGAGGTCATGTTCTACGACGGCTCCGACGAGCAGATCGCGGCCGTCCCGAAGGCCGACGCCGCCATCGCCACGCTCTGGCTCACCGCGATGCACGTCGCGCGTTCGGACAGCGCGCCGCGCAAGTTCTACCTGATGCAGGACTACGAGCCTGCCTTCTACCCGGCGTCGAGCATGTTCGCGATGGCCGAGGAGAGCTACCGTCTCGGGCTGTACGGCATCTGCAACACCGAGAGCATGCACCGCATCTACTCGGGGGAGTACGGCGGCAAGTCCATCCCCTTCACGCCCGCCGTCGACCGGTCCATCTACCACCCGGACGGTCGCCGCGAGAAGGGCGAGGACGAGCCGGTCACGATCTTCGCGTACGCCCGCGACCACTTCCGGAACTGCTGGGAGCTCGTCTTCCAGGCCCTGACCGAGATCAAGCGTCGCCACGGCGACGGGGTCCGGATCCTCGCCGCCGGCGCCCGGTACCTGCCACAGAGCGCCGACTTCATCGACATGGGCCTGCTCGACTACCGTGCGACCGGGCGCATGTACCGCGAGACGGACATCGGTCTGACGATGCAGATCTCGCGGCACCCGTCCTACCTGCCGCTCGAGCTCATGGCCAGCGGTGTCCCGATGGTGGCGCCGGACAGCGAGTGGTTCACGTGGCTGTTCCGCGACGACGAGAACTCGCAGCTCACCATGCGATCGCTCGACGACATGGTCGAGAACCTCGACTCGCTGATCCGCGACGCGCAGCTGCGGCGGAAGCTGTCCGCCGGTGCGCTCGCGACCATCGACGCGAACCACAGCTCGTGGGACCACGCGCTCGAGCACATCTACCCGTTCCTCGTCGACCCGGAGGGGGTGCTCGCCGGGCAGCAGCCGGTCGTGGCACCGGCCGGCACGCTCGCGGCCGCCGAGGCGGCCGTTGCGGCGACCACGGTCGAGCCGGAGACCGCGGACGAGGCGGCCGACACCGCGCACTGAGGGCAGGCGCCAGCGCACGCAGCGGGGGGGGGGGGGGGGGGGGGCCCCCCCCCCGCCCCCCCGGGCGGGGGGGGCCGGGGGGGGGGGTGGCGGGCCAGGGTGGAAGTGAGGGGGGGGGGGGCGTAGGGTGGCCG